>WTJQ01000635.1 GCA_011524785.1 Planctomycetota bacterium
CGGTTCGCCGGGTCAGGGCTCGGGTCGCGGTCGAGTCGATCGCCGTCCTGAGGATTCCAGCGTTGAGTCCCGAGGACAGGCGGAACGGAGCCTGCTCGCGCTCGACCAGCTTGATGTCCCGCACGCCGCGGCGGGCCAGGGCCCAGGCGAGGCCGAGGCCAGCCACGCCGCCGCCAACGACGATGATGGGGCTCTGCGGGGCGAGGCTCATGGGCGGTCCGGATCATAGGCCACGCCCCGGGATCCCTCGCGCCGCGTCGTCACCGCTGGCTCACCCCACGGCGCCGGCGGTCACCGGTCCCGAGGCTCGGGCAGCCGATCGTGCCCGACGAGGCCGCTGCGGACGAGGCGCACCGCCAGCAGGATGCGCGAGGCGGCGCACCCCGGCGCCTGATGCTCCCGCGAGCCGGAGCGGCTCCAGACCTCGAGGCGATGGCGCCCGAGGAGCAGCTCCTCCTCGACACCCTCGAGGGCCACGGCGCCCTTGGGAGCGTGGACCCGCTTGCGCCAGGGCTCCCAGCGGCACCCATCGCCCAGCTGCCAGAGGGGGCCGACGATCTGGCGCGCGCGGTGGGGGCCATCGAGGACCAGCAGGCTGAGGCGACCCGGTCCGTGCACGGTCACCTCGCGGCGCTCGGGGAGGAACTCCGCGTGCACCGAGCCCTCGAACCAGGCACCGGCCTCCAGGCCGTAGCGCTCCATGGAGTCGAGCAGGGCACCGGGCCCCGCGCTGGCCCCCGACCCCCAGGCGAGGAGGGGCAGAGGCCCCATCCCGAGGCCGGTCAGGGCGCGCCCCTCGACGCGGGCATCCTCACGGTCGTTCTCCTCGAGCGGCCAGGGTCCAGTGGTCGCGGGTCCGCCCGCGCACAGGAAGGCCGCGCCCGCGCCGACGCCGACGACCGGCGTGCCGCGTCGCCAGTGCGTGTACAGGGCGCGTCCGAGCCGGGAGCGCTCGGTCCCCGGGAAGAGAGCGGCCCACCAGCTGGCGAGGTCGCCACCGCGGAGCTCGATGCAGCACGCCGAGCCCGTGGCGGCCAGCAGGTCCGCGTCGGTCCGCGCCCGCTGGCCCTCCGCGTCGAGCTGCTCGACGCCCGCCAGCGCCTCGGGGCTGAGGACGAGGTGCTCTGCTCCCGTGCACGCCAGCCGCTCACGCGCAGCCTGGGCTCCTCCCTCGGACGCGAGGAGCATGCGGCCCGCCTGCGGGGCCGCCGGTACCGTCCCCATCCCCAGTGCCCCCGCGAGCAGCGCAGCCAGGGTGCGCACCGCGAGCCGAGCGCCGGGGAGTGCACGCACGCGTCGTCGGGAGGCCGTCTCCATCGATCCGACCCTAGTCGGCGGGCTCCGGCGCGGCCACTCGGAGGTCGAGGACCCGCGCCAGCGCGGCCACGGCGAGGGCGCTGTGGATGGTCCCGTCCGCCACGGCGGCGCGGACCTCCTCCGCCGTCATCCAGAGCGTCTCGAGGTCCTCGCCCTCGTCGAGGCTCGGCTCCTGCACGCGCTCGACGCCCTCGGCGAGGTACAGGTGGCAGCGGTTGTCGTGGACGGCGGGGTTGGGGGCGACCGAGCCGAGGGTGCTCCAGCGAGCGGCTGCGCAGCCGGTCTCCTCGAGCAGCTCGCGCCGCGCGGCCTCGAGGGGCGGCTCCCCGGTGTGGACCACCCCGGCAGGGACCTCGAGGCTCCGGGAGCGCGTCCCGAAGCGCCACTGGCGCACGAGCAGGAAGCGCCCCTCGGCGTCCCGCGCGACGACGTTGGCCCAGGGCGGGGTCTCGAGCACGAGGGCGCGCAGCCGGTAGCCGTTGCGCGGGTTCTCGACGAGGTCCCAGCGAGGGCGGAAGAGTCGCAGGTCGGGCCCGTGTCCCGACTCCAGGACGCGCCACGGGTGGATCGGGTCGTCGGGCTCCATCGGTCGGATCGTAGGGGACGGGCATCGCGCTCGTGAGGCTGCAGTGGGTTCCACGCACGGGCCCTGCGACCTCCCGACTCGCACCCGTGGGGGACGATCCCCTCGGCCGCGAGGGAACGCTGCTCCTCGTGACTGCCGTCGCGCGCTAAGGTCGCGCCCGCATGAGCAGCGCCCCCTCGCGAACCGTGGCCGGCGGGCCCGCCTCCGAGGGGGGCTCGGAGGCGAGCGGACACCTGGCCCTGGTGGCGGTCCAGCTGCTGTTCGGCGTCTTCCCGGTCTTCGGGCGCGTGGCCATGGACCCGGAGCGTGGCTTCGCCCCGTTCGCGGTCGCGGCGGGGCGCATCGGGTTCGGCGCGGTCGTCTTCGGGTTGCTCGCCGTCGCGGTTCACGGTCGTGGGGCGTGGCCGCCGCGCGCGCTGTGGGGGCGCCTGCTGGGGCTCTCCATGCTCGGCATCGTCGCCAACCAGGGGTTGTTCCTGCTGGGTCTGGCGCGCTCGAGTGCGATGGATGCCGGAGTGCTGGTGTGCCTGATCCCGGTGTTCACCTACGGCGTCGCCGTCGTCATCGGCCAGGAGCGCCCGGTGGCGATGCGCCTCATCGGGGTGGCCGTCGCCCTGCTGGGGACCCTGCCCCTCCTCCTTGCACGTGGAGCCACCCTCTCGGGCGATCACGCGGTCGGCAACGCCCTCATGGCGGTCAACTGCCTGTGCTACGCGATCTACCTGGTGGCGTCGAAGCCCCTCGTGACGCGCCACCCGCCGCTCGTGGTCGGCTTCTGGGTCTACCTCGCGGCCGTGCCCTTCCTGCCGGCGTTCCTGGCCGTCGACGGCCTGCCGGCCGTGGCCAGCGTCGGGGAGGACGCGCTCTGGTCGCTGGGGTTCGTGCTCGTCTTCCCGACCGTCGTCACCTACCTCCTGAACCTGTTCGCGCTGACGCGCGTGCGGGCCTCCACCACGGCCTTCTACATCTACCTCCAGCCGCTCCTGGCCGCCCTCGGCGGCGCCTGGTGGCTGGGCGAGGAGCTGCACGCCGCGCTGCTCCCCGCCGCCGCCGGGATCGTCCTCGGGGGCCTCCTCGTCCTGCGGCGCCGCTGAGTCCATGCACGTCCCCGAGCTCCCGCCGCAGCTGCCCTGGTCCACCCGCCTGATGACCCGCTGGTCCGACGAGGACAACCAGGGCGTGCTGAACAACGCCGTCACCCTGACCCTGTGCGAGGAGGCCCGGCGCGCGTTCTGCACGGAGCACGGACTCCTCGAGGACAACGCCTTCCCGTTCCTCCTCGCCGCGAGCAACCTCCGGTTCCTGCGGCCCGGGGTGGGGGGCGTCGAGGTCGTGGTGGAGCTCGGGGTCGTGCGCGTGGGCGAGACCTCGGCCGAGACCGTGTATCGGGTCCTGGGGCCCGACGGCGAGGTCTGGAGCGAGGCCGAGGCCCTGCTCGTGACCTACGACCCGGCGACCATGCGTCCCGTCCCCCAGCCCGAGCGGCTGAGGGACGCCTGGAGCCGCATCCTCGTCAGTCGTTGACGCCGTCGCGATAGCCGCGCTGGGTCGGCGCAGCGTCCATCGCATCCGGCCAGCCGTCCTGGTCCGTGTCGACTCGGGCGGGGAGGTCCTCGCCGTAGGCGGCCGTGCGGTTCAGGGCCGCGCAGGACATCACGGGGGTCCCGTCCACGCTGGGGACCCAGCCCTGGATCCGCACGGGGACGCGGAAGAGCCACTCGGGGTTGAAGCGCTCCTCACCGGTGGAGACGCCCGCCACGACGAAGTCCTGCGCGATCTGACCGTCCCCGTCCATGTCGGTCGGCAGGGTCTCGAGGTCGTAGAGCACCAGGGCCTCGAGGAACTCCAGCAGCTCACGCTGCTCCGCGATCGGCGCGTTCACGAACGCGTCCCGTGACGCGGCGGCCTCGCCGCCATGCCGCACGATGACCTCGTGCAGCGTCAGGCACGCGCCGTCGTGTCCCCAGGGGAAGCCGGACCCCACGCCCCACAGGGGCGGCGTCCGCCAGAGGCTGTTGCGGACGCCGTCGTAGCCGACCTCCTCGAGGTCCGGCCCCATGTCGTGGTGACGGAGGTCGCTGTAGAGCCCCCGGACCACGAACTCGTCGCCGCGCGGAACCACGTCCCCGTTGGCGAGCGTCTCCCCGAGGTCGATCAAGGAACCCTCCAGGCGCCCCGCGCGCTGGTTCCAGGTCACGTCGAGATCGAACACCCTGCGGTCGCCCGCGAAGAGGTCGTCGGC
>WTJQ01000543.1:0-5781 GCA_011524785.1 Planctomycetota bacterium
CCTCGCTGCTCGAGGCGGCCAATCAGCGCTACCGGATCAACGACCCCGAGGAGCGCGACCGCGTGCGGACCGCCCTGATCACCGGGGCGGGCCCCGCCGGGCTGCTGATGGTCCAGGTCCTCCGCAAGCTGGTTGGCTTCGACGGGCTGCTGCTGCTCAGCGAGCCCGACGCCCGCAAGAGGGCGCTCGCCGAGCGCTTCGGCGCCACCGTCCACGACCCCGCGGACTCGCCGCTCCACCCGTTCGTCGAGGAGGCCACGGGCGGCCGCATGCTCGAGCTCGCCCTGGACGCCTCCGGCTCGGGCCGGGCCTTCGTCCAGGTCCCCGCCCTGCTCCGCAAGCAGGCCACCGTCGTGAAGTACGGCATCGGCTTCCACGGCGAGGGGCTCGAGCGACTGAACGAGTTCCAGTGGAAGGAGCCGACCTTCATCATGCCGGTCGGCGCCTCCAGCCCGTTCGACGACGACGGCCGTGCGACGCGCTACCGCGCCGCGCTGCGCGCCATCGAGGACGGCACGATCGACGTCGCGTCCATCGTGAGCCACCGCTACTCGGGCCTCGACTCGGTGCCGCAGGCCTTCGGCGGCGACCAGCACGAGGCTGGCTACGTGAAGGGCATCGTGGTGTCCTGACGCGTCCCGAGCCCCCGAACGATTCCCCACACTGCCGTCGTGCGAGTCTCCCTCTTCGTCACCTGCCTGATCGACCAGCTGCGCCCCGAGGTGGGCGAGGCGACGGTCGCGGTCCTGGAGCGCGCCGGGTGCGAGGTCCACTTCGACCCGCGCCAGACCTGCTGTGGCCAGCCCGCCTGCAACTCGGGCTACCGCGAGGACGCGCGAGCCGTGGCGCGCCAGGCCCTGGAGGCCCTCGAGGGGGACGACCCGGTCGTGGTGCCCTCCGGCTCCTGCGCGGCCCAGCTGGTCCACCTCGCGGACCTCTTCGAGGAGGGCTCGTCCGAGCACGCGCGCGCCAAGGCGCTCGCCCCCCGCGTCCACGAGCTGTCGAGCTTCCTCGTGGACGAGCTCGGCGTGGAGTCCCTGCCCTCCGGGTATCGCGGCCGGGTGACCTGGCACGACGCCTGTCACGGCCTGCGCGACCTCGGGACGCGTGACCAGCCGCGGCGACTCCTCCGTGCCGTCGAGGGCGTCGACCTGGTCGAGATGGCCAGCTGCGAGACCTGCTGCGGCTTTGGCGGGACGTTCTCGGTCAAGATGCCCGAGCTCTCGGTCGCCATGGCCGACCGCAAGCTCGACGAGCTGGAGCAGGCCGGGCTCGACGCCGTGGTCTCGGCCGACCTGTCCTGCCTCATGCAGCTCGGCGGCCGGCTCCAGGAGCGCGGCTCGAGCGTCCGCACCCTGCACCTCGCGGAGGTCCTCGCCGGATGAAGCTGCCCGAGACTGCCTCGAACATGGCGCACCTGAACGCGAACGCGTTCGGGGCCGCCGCTCGTGCCGCCCTCGAGGACCAGCCCCTGCGCAGCGCCCTCGCCAAGGCCACCGACACCTTCGCGGATCGCCGTGGCCGGGTCCTCGACGAGATGCCCGCCTGGGAGGAGCTGCGCACCCACGGCAACGCGATCAAGGCCGAGGCCCTCTCGCGGCTCGACCACCACCTCGCCCACTTCGTGCGCGAGGCGGAGGCGCGCGGCACCAAGGTCCACTTCGCGCGCAACCGCGCGGAGGCCTGCCAGGTGGTCGAGGGCCTCGCGGACCGGCTCGGCGCGCGCACCATCGTCAAGAGCAAGAGCATGGTCACCGAGGAGATCGGCCTGAACGCCGCCCTCGAGGCGCGCGGGCTCGAGCCCGTGGAGACCGACCTGGGCGAGTGGATCGTGCAGCTCGCCGGCGAGACGCCGTCGCACATCATCGTCCCGGCGATCCACAAGTCGAAGGACGAGATCGCCCGCCTGTTCCAGGAGAAGCTGGGGACCGACGGCGACCTGGACGCCGAGGAGCTGACGGCGGTCGCACGCAAGATCCTGCGCGGGACCTACCTCGAGGCCGAGCTCGGGATCAGCGGCGTCAACTTCGCCATCGCCGAGACCGGCTCGTTCCTGGTGCTGGAGAACGAGGGCAACGCACGCCTCTCGACGAGCCTCCCGCGGGTCCACCTCGCGGTGATGGGGCTCGAGAAGCTCCTCCCCCGGTGGCAGGACCTGGAGACCTTCCTGCGCCTGCTGCCCCGCTCGGGGACGGGCCAGCACCTCACCAGCTACCAGTCCATCTTCACGGGCCCGAAGCAGAGCCCCGAGGACGAGGGACCCGATGAGGTGCACGTGCTCATCCTCGACAACGGCCGCAGCGCCGTGCTCGAGGACGACGTGGCCCGTGAGACCCTGGCCTGCATCCGCTGCGGCGCCTGCCTCAACGTCTGCCCGGTCTATCGCCAGGTGGGCGGCCACGCCTACGGCTCGGTCTACCCCGGTCCGATCGGGGCCATCGTGACCCCGCAGCTCGTGGGGACCGAGAGCGCCGTCCCGCTGCCCAGCGCCTCCAGCCTGTGCGGCGCCTGCCGCGACGTGTGCCCGGTCAAGATCGACATCCCGCGCATCCTGCTGCACCTGCGGGGCAAGGTCGTCGAGCGCATGCCGACCCGCGCCCCGCTCGAGCGGCTCGGGTTCCGCATGTGGTCGCTGGCGGCCCGCTCGCCGCGAGCATGGCGCATCGCCACCCGCGTGGGCCGTCCGCTCGCGCGCCTCGCGGCGTCGCCGTCAGGTGTCGGGCGCCTCGCCCGGCGGCTCGTGCCGCCGCTCCAGGGCTGGACCCACGGGCGCGCGCTGCCGCGTGCCGCCAAGGTCTCCTTCCGCGAGCGCTACGCCCGGAGGGAGGCGTGACGAGCGCCCGCGAGGCCGTGCTCGGCGCCGTCCGCCGCGCGCTGGACAAGGTGCCTGCCGCTCCCACGGCGGCGGGGCCGTCCCCGGCGCGGCCAGACGACTGGACCGCGGCCGAGCGCGTGGAGCGCTTCCGCGCGAAGCTCGAGGGCGTGGGCGGCGTGGTCCACGAGGTCGCGGACGCCGCGGCCGCGGCCACACTGCTCGGCGAGCTGCGCGACGCGGGAGGCTGGTCCGAGGTGGCCATCTCCGACGAGCCGCTCGTCGCAGAGGTGACCGGCGGGTGCGGGATCGAGGGGTTCGACGGAGGCTCCGACCGCACGCGCCTCGAGGCCTGCGACGTGGGCGTGACCACGGCCCAGTTCGCCGTGGCCGAGACCGGCACCCTCGTGCTGCTGTCGAGCGCCGAGCGGCACCGCCTCACGAGCCTGCTCCCCCCCGTCCACGTGGCGCTGGTGCCCCTGGAGCGCGTCGTGACCGGCCTGGGCGATGCCCTGGGGCACGCTCGGACGGCCGGCGACGGCAGCCCCCCGCCCCTGGTCACCCTCATCACCGGGCCCTCGCGCACCGGTGACATCGAGCTGCAGATGGTGATGGGCGTGCACGGTCCCCGCGACCTGCACGTCATCCTCATCGGAGCCGCCAGCTGATCCCCCCATGAAGATCGTCTCCTTCCACGTCCGCGAGGACGCCTTCCCGCACACCGGCGCGGTCTCCCCCACGGGCGAGGTCCTCGACTTCGACCACCCCGCGACCGGCCTCCCCGCCCGCACCGGACCGTTCGACTGGCTGGACGAGGACGGCGAGCACCTGAAGGCCGCGCGCGCCCTCCTCGACGCGCTCGCGGGCGACGTGGCGCGGGTCGACGCCCTGCGCGAGGCCGGCGCGGTCTGCGCCTCCGAGGACCTCTGCATGGCGGCCCCGGTCCCGCGCCCCGGCAAGTTCATCTGCATCGGACTGAACTACAAGGACCACGCGGAGGAGTCGGGGATGGACATCCCCGAGCGTCCGCTCGTGTTCTCCAAGTGGTCCTCGTGCGTGGTCGGACCCGACCACTCGGTGCTCCTCCCCCGGGGCTCGACGGAGGTCGACTACGAGGCCGAGTTCGCCTTCGTGATCGGACGGCGCGCGTGGCGAGTCTCCGAGGAGGAGGCCATGGACCACGTGCTCGGCTACACCTGCGTCAACGACGTGAGCGCGCGCGACTTCCAGTTCGCGGACGGCCAGTGGCAGCGCGGCAAGTCGTGCGAGACCTTCGCGCCCATGGGCCCGTGGCTGGTGACCCGCGACGAGATCGACGATCCCCACGACCTCGCGATCAAGATCCGCATCGACGGCCGGACCCTGCAGGACTCCTCGACCAACCAGCTGATCTTCGGCATCCCGCGCCTGGTCAGCGAGCTCTCGCAGGCCTACGCCCTCGAGCCGGGCGACGTGATCTCCACCGGGACTCCTCCCGGCGTGGGCTTCGCCCGCAAGCCCCCGGTCTACCTCCAGCCTGGCATGAGCATGGAGGTCGAGATCGAGGGGATCGGGATCCTCCGCAACGGCGTGATCGGCAGCGAGGAGGGCTGAGCGCGTGGGCGATCCTGCGCGTCGCCCCACCCTCCGGCGCCGGCTCGCCGCCCTGGCCCTCGGCTCGGCGTGCGCCCTCGGCGTGGCCGAGGGTGTCGTGCGCCTCCAGCTGCGGACCGACCTGTTCGCGGTGCGGGTGCCGGGCAGCGAGGTCGTCATGCACCCCGAGGCGGGCGGCCTGACGGGGATCGAGGGGACCAGCGTCCAGCGCATCACGTCCCTGGGCCTCCGCGGCCGGGAGCGGGCACCGGACGATGCCCTCAGCATCCTGTGCGTGGGCGGGAGCACGACCGCGTGCGAGTACCTCTCCGACGGGGAGACCTGGCCGGACCTGCTCGGGAGCGAGCTCAGCGAGACCGTCGGCGAGACCGTCTGGGTGGGCAACGCCGGCACCTCGGGCCAGCGCGCGATCGACCACGTGACGACCCTGGGACAGCTGCTCGACCCGCTCGCGCCCCTCGACGCCGTCGTCGTGCTCGCAGGCATCAACGACGCCTCCCACGTGGTCCTGCACCGCGGCACGCCGCCCGCCGACCCGCCGCCGGCGAGCGGCGGTCAGCTCGCGCGCGTGTTCGCGGTTCGACCCCTCGAGCCCGCCCTGTGGCCGCTGTCCCGGACCGCGCTGGCCCAAGCGCTCCACCGGCTGCGCCGCGCCCGCTGGGACGCGGCCGCGCTCGAGGACCCGGAGGGCAGCGCCTACGCCACGCGTCGCGAGCTGCGTGACCGGGGACCGGAGCTCGAGCTGGCGCTCAACCTGGAGCCCGCCTTCGAGCGTGCCTACCGGGAGCACCTCGAGTGGTGCGTGCTCGCCACGCGCCGCCGGGGCGCCACCGCGGTGCTCGTGACCCAGCCCACCCTGTGGAGCACGGAGGACGCCAGCGCCCTCGACCGCTGCTGGTTCGGCTGGGTCGATGCCCTGCCGTGGGACGGCCCAACCGGCTACGTGCGGCTCGAGGTCCTGCGCACCGTGCTCAGCCGCCTGAACTCCGCCACGCGCGCGGCCGCCGCCACGACCGGAGCGCTCCTGGTCGACCTGGAGCGCTCGCTCGATGGCGATGCCAGCGCCTTCTACGACGACTGCCACTTCACCGAGGCCGGCGCAGCGCGCGTCGCGGAGGAGATCGCCGCGGTGCTGTCCGCGGGGGATCGCGCCTTCAGGAGCCGCTGACCAGCTGCGCCTCGAGCTGCTCGGCGAGCTCGAGCAGGGAGTCGACGAGCGCCTTGGAGAGGGCGGCGACCGCGTCCTGGGTCGAGGCGCCGGCCGGCACCGCGCGATCGGCCCCCGCGCTCAGCAGGACCCCTCGCGCCTCCCCGCGATGGACCTCCCCGCGATGGACCTCCGCGCGCAGGCCCACGCGCGCGGCCGGCGCTCCCTG
>WTJQ01000543.1:5881-16264 GCA_011524785.1 Planctomycetota bacterium
GCGAGGTCCACCGCCGCCGCCTTGGCCTCGATCGTGTCGAGGGTCGAGCGTGCCTTGGAGAAGGTCGCGCCGAGCTGCATGGCCTCCACCTCGCGCTGGACGACGGCGGCCACGCCGTCGATCCGCTCGATCAGCTCGGGGACCTGGCTCGTCAGCGACATCAGCGACTGCTCGAGGCTCTTCAGGGTCGAGCGGCGAGCAGGCAGGTGGTTGGCGGGGACGTCGAACCCCAGCGCCATGTCCTGGCCGTCGTTCGGATCCACGCTGTCCACCTCCAGGAAGCGGACGCCGGTGATCCCGGTCACGGCGAGGCGCACGCGCAGGTCCGGCGGCAGCATGCGGAAGAGGTCGGCGTCGTCGGCGAGGCTCTCGAGGCCGATGCCTCGCAGCACGTCCAGGAACACGTCCGAGGTCACGCGCACGACGCGGCCGTCCGGGGCGAAGGCGATGTCCTTCACCTTGCCGATCGTGACGCCGCGCATCTTCAGGGGTGCGCCCTCCTCGAGGCCCTGCACGGACTCGTCGAAGAACGAGACCACCTCGGCCGACGGCCGGACGAGCCGGCGCGCCCCCAGGTAGAAGGCCGAGCCGATCAGGAGGACGAGGCCGCTCAGGACGAACAGCCCGAGCTTCCAGGAGGAGGTTCCGTTCATGGGTTCGCCGCCTCCGCCTCGCGGCGGAAGAAGGAGCGCACCGTGGGGTGCGGGGGATGGTCGCGCAGCTCCTCGGGGGTCCCGAGCGCGATGCTGGTCCCGGCCTCGCGGTCGAGCATCAGGCAGCGCCCCCCGAGCCGGAAGATGCTGGCCAGCTCGTGGGTGACGATCACGACGGAGGTGCCGTGGTCATCACGCAGGGAGAGGATCAGGTCGTCGAGGGAGGCCGCCGAGATCGGGTCGAGGCCCGCGGAGGGCTCGTCGAGGAACAGGAGCGGCGGATCCAGGGCCAGGGCGCGCGCGATCGAGGCGCGCTTGTTCATGCCGCCGGAGATCTCCGACGGCAGCTTGTCTCCAGCGCCCTCCAGCCCCACGAGCGCGAGCTTGGAGAGCGCCACCTCCCGCACCGTCGCGGGGTCGAGGTCGGTCCAGGCCTCGAGGGGCAGGCTCACGTTCTGCTCGAGGGTCATCGAGCCGAACAGCGCGCCCAGCTGGAACATGACGCCGAAGCGCGGCCGCTCCCTATGGCTCGCGGGGGAGGTCAGGCCCGCCACCTCCATGGCGCCCGCCACCGGAGGCAGCAGACCGACGAGGGTGCGCAGCAGGGTCGACTTCCCGCACCCCGAGCCGCCGAGGATCATGAACAGCTCCCCCGGCGCGACGTCGAAGTCGAGGCCGGTCTGGAGCGGCTGGCCGCCGTAGCCGATGGCGAGGTCGCGGGCGCGGATCACGGTCAGATCCCCCAGAGGTCGTAGAGGACGGTGAACCCCGCGTCGACGACGATCAGGGTGAAGAGGGTCGTGACCACGGCCGAGGTCGTGGCGCGTCCCACGCCCTCGGCCCCGCCCCGCGTCGCGAGGCCTCGCTGGCACGCGATCGCGGCGACGAGCAGCCCGAAGACCACCGCCTTGCCGACGCCACCGAACACGTCGGCGAAGGCCACCGCCTGCTCGAGCGAGTTCCCGAAGGCCACGAACGGGATGTCGAGCATGACGCTGGCGACGAGGGCCCCGCCCACGATGCCGATCCCCGTGCTCATGATCGCGAGCAGGGGCGCGATGAGCGTGACGGCGAGCATGCGGGGCAGCACGAGGAAGCGCACGGGGTCGAGCCCCATCACGCGCAGCGCGTCGATCTCCTCCCCCACCTTCATGGTCCCGAGCTCGGCGGCGATCGCCGCGCCCGAGCGCCCGGCGAGCACGATGCCGGTCATCAGCGGCCCGAGCTCCCGGGTCAGGGAGAGTCCCACGAGGTTCGCGACGAACACGTCGGCACCGAACTTGTGCAGCTGCAGGGCCGCCTGGAAGGCGGTGATGAGACCCATGAGGAAGCCGATCAGGGCGTTGATCGGGAGGCCGTCACTGCCGTGCCGGTTCATCAGGCGCGTGACGTCCGCCCAGCGCACCGAGGCCGGACGGCGCAGGGCGAGCAGGCACGACCGCCCGAGGTCCCCCAGGAACTCCAGCACGCGCCGCTGATCCAGGAGCGTCGCTCGACCCCACGCGCCCAGGGTCTCCAGGAGACCAGCGTCCAGCCGGCGCTTGCGACTCTCCCCAGCGCTGCGTGCCAGGTAGAGGTCCAGCACCGGCCTGAGGTGGTCCGGCGTGCCGAGGACGCTCAACAGACCCGACCGGGCGCGCCCCGCGACGATGGCCGCGACCCCCCCGTCGAGCTTCTCGACGCCCGCGAGGTCCACCTCGGCCGCCCCGTGAGCAAGGGCCTCGTCCAGGGCGAGCCGCACCCGGCGGGCGGCCGTGAGCTCGAGCTGCCCGCTCAGCACGAGGCGCCGCGCCATGCCCGGCGAGCCCTCGGCGACCTGGATGGAGAACGCCAACCGACCCAGGTTCGCAGCGGGTTCCGGCCGGTTCAAGCATGGACGGACACGCGTTGCCATCGCTCCCACTCGTAGGTCGGTTGCGCTCCGAGCGGGGACCGAGCACCCTCACGCCATGCGGCCCGCTCCCTCCTCGACCTCGAACCTCGACACGGTCCCGAGCCCCGCGCTCGTCGTCGACCTCGACGCCGCGCGCCGCAACGTGTCCCGCGTGCTCGAGCTCTGCGGCGGACCCGAGCGCTGGCGCCCGCACGTCAAGACCACCAAGCTGCCCGAGCTGTGGAGGCTGCTCCTCGAGGCGGGCGTGCGGCGCTTCAAGTGCGCGACGCCCCGGGAGCTGGAGCACCTGGCCCGGACGGCGCAGAGGGAGGGCGTCGAGATCGACGTCCTCGTGGCCTACCCGCACGTGGGACCGACGCTGGACCTCGTGGCGGCCACCGCGGAGCGCCACCCCGGACTCCGCGTCGGGGCTCTGGTCGAGGACCCCGAAGGAGCGCGGGCCCTCCCGACGCTGCTGCTGCCGTGGGTGGACCTGAACCCAGGCATGGACCGGACCGGCCTGCCCCTCGACGACGAGGAGCGCCTCGCCGCGACCCTGGCAGCCGTCGGCGAGCGCTTGGGAGGCCTGTCCCTCTACGACGGGCACCTCCATCAGACCGACCTCGCGGCGCGCGAGGCCTCGGTCCACGAGCTCTACGACCAGGTCGGCACGCTCCTCGAGAGTCACGGGGGCGCGCGCCTGCGGGGGCTGGAGCTCGTCACGGCCGGGACCCCCGCCTTCCGGCACGCGCTGACCTACGAGGGCTTCAGCGAGCGGGGCCTGGTCCACACGGTCTCGCCCGGCACGGTGGTCCTCCATGACGGACGCTCCGAGGAGGAGAACCCCGGCCTCGGCCTCGAGCCCGCGGCCTGGATCCTCGCGCGCGTCGTGAGCCTCCCGCGCGCGGGTCGCGGCACCGTGGACGCCGGCTCGAAGTCCCTCGCCGCCGAGGCCGGCGGCCCCTGCGCCCAGCCGCTCGAGCAGCCCGAATGGCGCGCCGTGGCTCCCTCCGAGGAGCACCTCCCCCTCGACGTCCCGCTGCACACGTCGGCACGCCGCGGCGACGCGGTGCGGCTCTTCCCCCGGCACGTCTGCCCCACCGTGAACCTCCACGAGGAGGCGGTCCTGCTGGAGGAGGGCGCGGAGCCGCGGACGGTCCCGGTCGCGGCGCGCGCCCATGCCCCCTGGGCCTGAGCCCAGGAGCAGCAGGGTCACTCCCGCGCGGCCAGCGTGGCGAGGTCGAGGTTCGCGTCACTCCCCTCGAGCGCCGCGCGCAGGTCCACGAGAGCGCCGGCCGCGGCGCTCGCGCCCGTGAGCTCCTCGATGCGCACGGGCGCCCCCTCGACCGCGTCGAGGACGTCCGTCAGGCGGATCTCCTCGGGGGAGCGTGCGGGTACGAGGGCCAGGTCCTCGCCCTCGGTCTCGACCGAGCGCAGGACGCCGCCCGCGTCCAGGTCCCGGGCCACCTCGAGCACGAGGGCCTCGGGCAGCTCGATGGCCCGAGCGACCCGGGAGGCCTCCGGCGGGGCGCTGCCGGTCGCGAAGGCTCGCGCGGCCAGGGCACAGACCCGCAGGGCGGCGACGCGGCGAGCGAGGGGGCCGAGGCGCAGGGCCTGGAAGCTGCGCCGGAAGGCCGGCTCCTGGGCATGCGCGCTCGCCAGCTCGGCCCCGATCAGGAGGATGCTCCACGACACGAAGAGCCAGACGAGGAACACCGGCAGGGCGGCGAAGGTCGAGTAGATCGCGTTGTAGCGTGCGACCCCGATCTGGAAGGACACGTGCGCCACCTGCGCCACCTGCCACAGGACGCCCGCGAAGAGCCCTCCGATGATGGCCGAGGTCACGCGCACCCGCGTGTTCGGCACGAGCAGGTAGACCATGGTGAAGCCCGCGGTCGTCGTGACGAACGCGAGCAGCTTGGCCCAGGCCTCGCCCAGGTGCGCAGGCAGGTGGTCGGACTGGATCGCGGTGGTGACGGTCGTCGCCGCGACCAGCAGCAGGGGCACCACGATCACGAGGGAGAGGTAGTCCGCGAACTTGCGCGCGAGCGTTCGCGCGCGCTTCACGCCCCAGATCTCGTTCAGGGTGTGCTCCACGGCGGACAGCAGCTTGATCGCGGTCCACACGAGGACGAGCAGGCCGATGGCGCCGAGGCTGCCGAAGTCCGTGCTCTCGACGAACCCGAAGACCTGGTCGATGGCGGAGCGCAGCTCGGAGCCAGTGCCGTCGGCCGAGTCCGGTCCGAAGGTGCGATCGAGGAACGGCTCGACCACGTCGGCCCGCAGGCGGTCGTAGGCCCGGAAGCCCTTGGCGACGGAGAAGCCCATCGCCAGCAGCGGGACGATCGAGAGCACCGTGACGTAGGTCAGGCCCGAGGCGTGCGTGCTGGCACCGTGCTCGCGGAAGCCGCGCACGGTCAGGTAGGCGATGCGGGCCGCGCGGTAGGCCTGCCGCCGCAGCCACCCGAGCCCCACCAGGTCCGCGGCCCAGACGTCCTCCACGAGGAAGGCCTCCACCCGAGCCCGCAGGCCGGGCCGCTGTTCGTCGGACGTCTGCACGCATCCATCCTAGGCGGGCGTCCCCCGGGCCCGGGAGGACGCCGTTCCAGTGGTGGGGACGGAAGCGGGTCTCCGCCCGGCAGTAGGCTGCTGCGATGCCCGTCACCCTGCTCGAGCTCTGGCTCCCGATCGTCCTCGGGGCCCTGGCCATGTTCCTGCTCTCGTTCGTGTTCTGGATGCTGATGAAGCACCACTACGGGGACTTCCGCGCGCTGCCGCAGGAGGACGGCCTGGTCGAGGCCCTCGACGGGGCGCCGGCCGGACAGTTCCGCTTCCCCTGGTGCGGCACACCCGAGGAGATGGCGGACCCGGCCTTCCAAGAGCGCTACAACAACGGCCCCAAGGGGTTCGTGGTGGTGCTGCCGCGCGGGCCCTTCGCGATGGGCGCCGGACTTGGCAAGACCCTCCTCTTCTGCCTCGTCGTCACCGCGGCGGTGGGGTACGTGGCGACGATCGGCCTGACGCGCGAGAGCGCTGGCCTGGACGTGTTCCGCCTCACGAGCACGGTCACCTGGCTCACGGCCTGCGGGGCCCACGGCTGGTCGGTGATCTGGATGGGCAGGGATCGCGGCCAGACCCTGCGGGACGTGCTCGACTCGCTCGGGTACGGGCTCGCGGTCGGAGCGCTCTTCATGCAGTTCTGGCCGGGCGCCTGACGGAATCAGCGCATTTGGCGGCTCCTCGTCCCCAGGCTCCAGACCACCTGGCATGGGGTGAAGGCGCGGCAAGAGGACGCTCCCCCCGAGCGCGCGGCACCCCAGGCACCAGGGGCGCCCCAGCCCCCCGACGGCTGCGGGCACGTGCGCTATAACAGAGAGCGATGGCGCTCTCCCTCCTCCTCCTCCCGGCGCTGGTGGGGACCGGCGTCGAGGAGCCCGCCCCGGACTTCGACCGCGAGGTGCGGCCGATCCTCAGCGAGCACTGCTTCGCGTGCCACGGTCCTGACGAGGCGGCGCGCGAGTCCGGCCTCCGCCTCGACACCCCCGAGGGCGCGTTCGGCGACCTGGGCGGAGGTGCCCATGCCGTGGTCGCGGGAGACCTGGAGGCCAGCGAGCTGTGGGACCGCGTCCTGAGCGACGACCCCTCGGACGTGATGCCGCCGCCCGAGACCGGCAAGGAGATCGACGCCGAGGAGCGCGAGGTCCTGCGCCGGTGGATCGAGGCCGGCGCGCCCTGGGAGGGGCACTGGGCCTGGGAGGCCCCGCAGCGCCCCGAGCCCCCCAGCGCCGGCGAGGGCTGGGGCACCAACGCCATCGACGCGTTCATCGCCGCCCGGCGGGAGGAGGCCGGCCTCGAGCCCGCGGCCCCCGCGGATCGCGAGACGCTGCTGCGGCGCATCACCCTCGACCTGACCGGCATGCCGCCCACGCCGGAGGAGCTCGACGCCTTCCTCGCGGACCAGGAGGAGGGCGCGCTCGACCGCGTGCTCGATCGCCTCTTCGCCTCGCCCCGCTACGGAGAGCACCTCGGCCGCATCTGGCTCGACGCCGCGCGCTATGCGGACACGCACGGCCTGCACCTCGACAACCTGCGGCTGATGTGGCCGTACCGGGACTGGGTCATCGACGCCTACAACCGGAACCTCCCCTTCGACCAGTTCACGATCGAGCAGCTGGCGGGGGACCTCCTCCCGGACGCGACCGAGGAGCAGCGGATCGCCTCGGGCTTCAACCGCTGCAACCCCACCAGCGCCGAGGGCGGGATGATCGCGGAGGAGTACCTCTCGATCTACGCGAAGGACCGCACGGACACCACCTCCACGGTCTTCCTCGGCGTGTCCATGGGCTGCGCCCAGTGTCACGACCACAAGTACGACCCGTTCACCCAGCGGGACTACTACTCGATGCTCGGGTTCTTCAACTCGCTCACCGAGGAGGCCAGCGACCGCAACATCACCAACCCCGTGCCCTTCGTCCGCGTGGCCGACGGCGACGCGCGCGCGGAGATGGCGAGCCTCGACGCGCGGATCGAGGAGCTCGCCGCGGCCCTCGAGGCGCCCATGCCCGAGGTGGACGCCGATCAGGCGCTTTGGGAGGCCGCCTGGACCGAGGAGCTCGCCGCACGCTGGCTCATCGTCAGCCCCGCGAGCGCGGCGTCCACGGGTGGCTCGACGCTGGAGATCCGCAATGACCAGAGCGTGCTCGTCACCGGCGAGAACCCCGCGCGGGACGTCTACGAGGTCGAGTTCGCCGTCCCCGAGGAGCACATCACGGCCCTGCGGCTGGAGGCCCTGGCCCACGAGTCCCTGGTGGGCGGCCTGCCCGGGCGCGCGGTCAACGGCAACTTCGTGATGACCGGCGTCGAGGTCGCGGCCGCGCCCCGGGACGGGAGCGCGGACTGGATCGAGGTCCCGCTGGCCCAGGCCACGGCCCAGTGGTCGCAGCAGAACGGCTACCCCGTGACGGACGCGCTCGACAACCAGCCCGGCGGCGGCTGGGGCGCGCTCGGCCGAAAGGGAGACCGGGACGCGGCCTTCGCGCCCGTGGAGCCCTTCGGATACTCGGGGGGCACGCGCGTCCGCGTGCGCCTGCGCTTCGAGTCGGTCCACAGCCAGCACGCCATCGGACACTTCCGCCTCGCGATCAGCGAGGACCCTGCGCTGCTCGCCAGCGCGGCCGGCGACTGGTGGGTCTCGACGCGGCAGCCGCTCTCCGGCGCCCGCTCGGACGCCGACGCGAGTCACCCCTTCGAGGCGGGGATCGACCTCCGCGCCACCGCGGACGGCAAGCCGCTCTGGACCCGTGACGCGAGCATCCAGGACGGCGTCATCAAGATGCTCCCGGCGCAGACGGGCTCGTTCTACCTGACGCGGACCTGGGCCGTTCCGAGCGCCCGTGAGGTCGAGATCTCCCTCGGCAGCGACGACGGCGTGCGCGTCTTCGTCAACGGGGCCCGCGCCTTCGCCAACCCGGCCGCCCGCGGGGTCCAGGCCGATCAGGACCGCTTCCAGCTGTCCCTCGCCAAGGGGGTCAACGAGGTCCTGGTGGAGATCAACAACTACGGCGGCGCGACGGGCCTGTACTGGAACGTGCTCGGCGAGGCGGACGGGGACCTGCCGGCCGCCGTCGCCCTGACGCTCGCCTCCCCCCCCAGCGACCGGTCCGAGCCCGAGCAGGAGCAGCTCCGCGACGTGTTCCGCCGCGAGTTCGCCCCGCAGTGGATCGCCGTCCGCGACGAGCTGGCCTCCACGCGCACGCGCCGCACTCAGCTGGAGAACGGCCTGCCCACCACGATGGTGAGCCAGGAGCGCATGGACCGTCGGCCGGCGCGCGTGCTCATGCGCGGGGCCTACGACAGCCCTGGCGAGGAGGTGCAGCCCAATGTCCCCACGAGCCTCGTGCCGCTCCCGGCCGACGCGCCGCGCAACCGCCTGGGCCTCGCCCAGTGGCTGGTGTCCGGCGAGAACCCGCTCACCGCGCGCGTCGTGGTCAACCGGCACTGGCAGCGCCTCTTCGGCACGGGCCTCGTGAAGACCTCCGAGGACTTCGGCATCCAGGGCGAGCGCCCCTCCCACCCGGAGCTGCTCGACTGGCTGGCGGTCGAGCTCGTGGAGAGCGGCTGGGACCTGCAGCACCTGCAGCGCCTCATGCTGACCTCGGCCACCTATCAGCAGGCGAGCACGACGACGCCGGAGAAGCTGGAGATCGACCCCGAGAACCGCCTGCTCGCGCGCGGCGCGCGCTTCCGCCTCGATGCGGAGGTCATCCGGGACCAGGCCCTCCAGGTCAGCGGGCTCCTCGTCGACGAGCTCGGCGGCCCCAGCGTCCGGCCGTACCAGCCGGCGGGACTCTGGAAGGCCGTGGGCTACAGCTCGAGCAACACCGTGCAGTTCCGCCAGGACCCTGGCGAGGCGAACTACCGCCGCTCGCTCTACACGTTCTGGAAGCGGACGAGCGCCCCGCCGAACCTCGTGATCTTCGACGCCCCGAGCCGCGAGACGACCTGCGTCCGGCGCGAGCGGACCAACACGCCCATGCAGGCGCTCGTGCTGCTCAACGACCCGCAGTTCGTCGAGTTCGCGCGCGCCCTCGCGCGCCGCATCCTGAGCGAGGCTCCGGAGGCCGATCCCGAGCGCGTGGCCTGGGCCTGGCGACGCCTCACGGGGCGTGCGCCGGAGTCCGCCGAGACCGAGGCCCTGCTCGGGCTCCTGGAGGAGGCGCGAGCCCACTTCGAGTCCGACCCCGAGGGCGCGGCCGACCTCCTGCGCGTGGGCGCGACGCCGTTCGAGGGCGGCGAGCGTGCCGCGGAGACCGCGGCCTGGACCGTCCTCGCCAGCACCCTGTTCAGCCTCGACGAGGTCGTCACCCACAGCTGAGAGCCATGGATCCCCTCCACGAGCACAAGCAGAACCTGACGCGGCGGCTCTTCCTCCGCTCGACGAGCGCGGGCCTCGGCACGGCCGCCCTCGCCTCGGTCATGGCGCAGGACGGCCTCGCCAGCCCCCTGCCCGACGACCTGCGCGTGACCCACCACGCGCCCAAGGCCCGCTCGATCATCTACCTGTTCATGTCGGGCGCGCCGAGCCAGTTCGAGACCTTCGACTGGAAGCCGAAGCTGCGCGACATGTTCGACGAGGACCTGCCGGACTCGGTGGTCAACGGACAGCGCTTCACGACCATGACCTCGGGTCAGGCGCGCTTCCCCATCGCGCCCTCGGCCTACGACTTCGAGCAGTGCGGCCAGGACGGCACCTGGATCAGCGAGCTGCTGCCCTGGCACAAGAAGATGGCCGACGACATCACGGTCGTCCGCTCGGTCCACACCGACGCCATCAACCACGACCCGGCCATCACCTTCATCCAGACCGGGTCCGAGCAGCCCGGCCGCCCCTCGCTGGGCTCGTGGCTGTCGTACGGCCTGGGGACGCCCAACCGGGACCTGCCCGGGTTCGTGGTCATGACGCCCCGCTGGACGGGGCGTGGCGACGCCCAGGCCCTCTACAACCGGCTCTGGAGCGCGGGCTTCCTGCCCGCTCGGCACAACGGCGTGGCGCTCCGCTCGGCGGGCGATCCGGTCCTGTACCTGTCGAACCCCCCGGGCGTCGACCCGGCCCTCCGGCGCAAGCAGCTCGACCGCCTCGCCTGGCTCAACGAGCGCACCCACGACCGCGTCGGGGACCCCGAGACCCTGGCCCGCATCGACCAGTACGAGATGGCCTTCCGGATGCAGACCTCGGTGCCCGAGCTGGTGGACCTCAGCCAGGAGCGGGAGTCGGTCCTCTCGCTGTACGGACCGGAGGCCGAGAACCCCGGCACCTTCGCCCACTCCTGCGTGCTGGCGCGCCGCCTCGTCGAGCGC
>WTJQ01000451.1 GCA_011524785.1 Planctomycetota bacterium
AGCCTCTGCAGATCGTGTGCGGCGCGCCCAACGTGGCCGGCGGGCAGCTCGTCGCGGTCGCCCGGATCGGCACGGTCCTGCCCGGTGACTTCAAGATCAAGAAGTCCAAGATCCGCGGCGTCGAGTCCTTCGGGATGATCTGCTCCGAGCGCGAGCTGGAGCTGTCCGAGGAGCACGACGGGATCTGGGTCCTGCCCGAGGGGCTGTCCGTGGGGACGCCCGTAGCCGAGGCCCTGGACGTGACGGACTGGGTCCTCGAGATCGACAACAAGTCCCTCACGCATCGTCCCGACCTCTGGGGCCACCGCGGCGTGGCGCGCGAGGTGGCGGCGATCCTGGGGCGCGAGCTGCTGCCGCTCGACACCAGCCTCCCGGAGCTCGGGGACGGCGCGGCGTTCCCGGTGGCGGTGGAGAGCGCGGCCTGCTCGCGCTACCTCGGCCTCGCCATCGACGGCGTGCAGGCCGGCGCCTCGCCGCTCTGGATGCGGATGCTCCTCGCCTCGGTGGGCCAGCGGCCGCTCGACCTGCTCGTCGACCTGTCGAACTTCGTGATGCTCGACCTGGGGCAGCCCAACCACGCCTTCGATCGGTCCGCGCTGGACCCCTCGGGCATCCTGGTGCGTCCGGCCGCCGAGGGCGAGTCCATGCAGACCCTGGACGGGGTCGACCGGGCCCTGACGCCCGAGGACCTGCTGATCACCTCGGGCGGGCGCGCCGTTGCGCTGGCGGGCGTGATGGGGGGCGAGGGCTCCAAGGTCCAGGGGGACACCGGGGCGCTGCTGCTGGAGGTCGCGACCTTCGCGCCCACTCCGATCCGGCGAACCTCGACGCGACTCGGCCTCCGCACGGACTCCTCGGCTCGCTTCGAGAAGTCCCTCGATCCGACCCTGCCGCTCGCGGCGGCCGGGCACTTCGCGCGCCTGCTGCGGAGCCTCCAGCCCGGTGTGACGTTCCCGCTGGCCCTCAGTGACGCCGGCACCTGGGAGGACCCCGCAGTCGAGCTGTCCGTCTCGGCTGACCGCGTCCGAACGGCGCTCGGCGTCGACCTCCCGACGGAGCGCATGGTCGAGCTCCTGCGCTCGATCGAGTTCGGCGTGGAGGTGCAGGGGGAGACCCTGCGCGTCGCGGTGCCCTCGAACCGTGCCACCAAGGACATCACCCTCGAGGTGGACGTGATCGAGGAGGTGGGCCGGTTGTTCCGCTACGGCAACATCCCCGAGCAGCCGCTCGAGGGCGTGCTCGTTCCGCCCCCGGCCGATCCTCGTCGTCGCCTGGTCGAGGGGGCGCGTGACCTCCTCGCCGGAGGCGCACGCTTCCACGAGGCGATGACCTACTCGTTCCAGGCCGATGCGCTCCTCGAGCGCCTGGGCCTCGCCGAGCGGCCTCACGTGGCGGTGATCAACCCGGTCCAGGAGGGTGTGGCCCGGATCCGTCGCAGCGTGGCGCCGAGCGTCCTGGGGCTCCTCGAGCAGAACCGGCGCCAGCGCGGCTGCGTGCGGCTGTTCGAGGTCGGCAAGGGCTACCGGCCCGAGGAGGCGAACGAGGCCGGCGAGCCTCGCGAGGTCCACGAGCTCGTGCTGGCCCTCAGCCAGGCGCCCGCGGGCGGGGCGCTGGGGACCACGGCCTTCGAGCAGGTCCAGGCCGTGGTGCTGGAGCTCGCGCGCGGTCTCGGCCTCCCCGACCGACGCTTCGAGCGGCTGGAGCAGGAGCCCGAGCCCTGGGCCCACCCCGTGCGCCGCGTGGGCGTTCGGCTCGGCGCGGGAGAGGGCGTGGCGGTTGGCTGGGTCGCCGCCCTGGATCCGGAGGTCGCCTGGAGCCTCGGCCTGGAGGGCGAGCTGCAGAGCGACACTGCCGTGGCCTGCCTCTCCGTGGACGCGCTGCTGGAGGTCGAGCCCGAGAACGACGGGTACGAGCCCCTGCCGCGCTTCCCCGGGATCAAGGTCGACGTCGCGATCGTCGCGCCGGAGGCGCTCTCGGCAGCCGACGTGGCCCAGGCCATCGAGCAGGCCGGCAAGGGCGCCGTGAAGGACCTGGAGCTCTTCGATCTGTTCCGGGGCGAGCAGGTGGGCGAGGGACGCCGGTCCCTGGCCTATCACGTGCTGCTCCAGGCCGAGAAGAAGACCCTCAGCGACGGCGACGCCCAGAAGTTCCTCGGTCGCCTGGGGCGGATCCTCGAGGGTCTCGGAGCCGAGCTGCGGGCCTAGGGTGCATCGGAACGGGACCGGGCGGCCGCCGGGCCGACCGGCGACGGGCTCGCACCGCCCGAGGCGCCGACACTACAGTGGGAGTGCCCGTGAGAGTCGTCCTCGTCAACCCGCCCAGCCCGCCGGAGTACCGCGTCTCGCGCGGGCTCATGGGGGGCTTCGGCATGGCGGTGAGTCCCGACCTCCTGTACCCGCCCATCGAGCTGGCCCACGTGGCCGGCGCCCTCGAGGCCGCGGGGCACGAGGTGGCGATCCACGACGGCGATGCGGCCGGCGTTGGCCCTGACGGTGCGCTGGAGGCGATCGTGGGGCTCGAGCCCCGGCTCGTCTGTCTCGACTCCTCGAGCACCTCGCTGGATCAGGACCTCGCCCTGGCCGGAAGGGTCCGGGAGGCCACCGGTGCCTGCGTCGCGATGCTCGGGAGCCAGGTCACCTTCTGCCCGGACACCGTGTTCGACGGCGGCCGGATCGATGCGGTGGTGCGCGGGGAGCCCGAGGAGACCGTCACGGAGCTGGCGCGCCGGGTCGATGCCGGCGAGGCCCTCGCGGGCACGCCTGGGCTCTCGTGGGTCGCGCCGGACGGCAGCGTCGTGCACGAGGCCGAGCGCGACAAGATCCGGGACCTCGACGCCCTGCCCATTCCTGCGCGGCACCTGCTGGCCAACGAGCGCTATCGGTTCCCCGGGGTCGAGGGTCCCATCACGACCGTGAAGTCCTCGCGGGGCTGCCCGCTGGACTGCTCCTTCTGCGGCTACACCCTGGCCCAGGGCCTCCGGTTCCGCTTCCGCAGCCCGGAGCACGTGCTGCAGGAGCTCGAGGACCTGTACGAGCGCCACGGGCTGCGTCACGTCGTGTTCCGCGATCCGATCTTCACGACGCGCAAGGACCGCGTCCATGCCATCTGCGAGGGGATCCTCGCTCGCGGCTGGACCGACCTGGAGTGGCAGTGCGAGACCGCGGTCAAGACCCTCGATCGTCCGCTGCTCGAGGTCATGGCCCGCGCCGGCTGCCGGCACATCTCGCTCGGCGTCGAGTCCGGGAACCAGGAGATCCAGCGCAAGCACTGTGGGAACAAGCTCAGCGACCTCGACCAGGCGGCCGAGGTCTTCCGTGCGTGCCGTGACGTGGGGATCGAGACCCGTGCGTTCTGCATGATCGGGTTCCCCGAGGAGACCCCGGCCATGGCGGACGAGACGATCGCGCTGGTGGATCGCCTCGACCCCGACCAGGTCCAGTTCTGCGCCGTGACGGCCTACCCGGGCACGCCGCTCTACGAGATGCTGCGCGGGACGCGTGAGTTCGACTTCGCGACCATGACGGGCTTCGTGGCGCTCGAGGGCAACGAGCACATGACCGCGGAGGACATCGAGGCCAAGATCCGTCAGGCCTACCGGCGCTTCTACCTCCGCCCGCGGCGCCTCCTACGGGAGCTGCGCACGCCGCGCCGCCTCATGGGGCGCGTGGGGCGGTACCTGACGATGTTCCAGCGACCGGCGTCCGCGGCGAGCTGAGGGCTCGAAAGGGCTGGGGTCCCTCCGTGCTCGGACGAGTGCCCTGCGCTCTGCGGCGGGGTCAATGAGCGCCGCAGGGGAGGCACTGCGGCTGGAGCACAGGGCGGGGAGTCCCGCGCTGGAAGCACGGCACCGGGAGCAGTGCACGCTGCGGCGACTTCCTGGCCGGTCGCAGCGAGGTCCGTGCAGGTCCCAGCGGTGCCTCAATGATGCGGCCCCCGCTGCTGGGGTCCGCAGTCCAGGCGCGCGCGGGAGCGAGGGCGGGCCCGCCCGGCTGCGCCGGGGCGGGCCCAGGGAGCGCCCCGGAACCTCCCAGGACCGGGCCGCTGGTCTCCCTTCTTCTCGATCCCTCCTGCGGAGGGGGAGCGCCCCCGCGATGTTGCGACGAAGGAGGCATTTGTTGTTGTTG
>WTJQ01000012.1 GCA_011524785.1 Planctomycetota bacterium
AGGCGTGCCTGGGCCGCCTCGGCCTGGCGACGGCTCGTGACCCCGGTCAGCGGGATGGCCAGCCGCGCTCCGATCGCCTCAGCCACCCGGGGCGCGGTCCACACCTCGTCCCCGGCCATGATCGCGAGGGGGTGTCCCAGGCACGCCTCGCTGAGCTCCGTCAGCCGCTCGCCGGCGGCGTCCTCGAGGGTGATCGAGAGGATCCACCCTCCCGCGGTCTCCTCGAGGTCCGAGCTCTGCACGGACAGAGGCCGCTCGGGGCCCAGGCGCAGCTCGGCTCCCAGGCGCGTCGTGAAGGCGGCACCGCCCTCCAGGTACGGCCGGACGACCAGGGTGCCCTCGGACCGCCTGGCCTCCTGCCCTGCGCAGCCCGGCCCGAGGACTGCCAGGACTACCAGCAGGGTCACTGCGGTGCGCGGCACCCTGGAGAGCACCCTCCGAAGTGCTGCCCGCCAGATGGACCTCACTGGAACGTGACCGTGGCCGCGTCCGTGAAGTTGGAGGTCGGCGTCGGGTCGTTGTCGCGGTACCAGGCCTGGAAGCTCCAGCTCTCCCCGGGGGCGACCCCGACGATGGGGTTCATGGGCATGGCCGCGAGGTCCACCGCGATCGAGAACGCGCCGCTCGCGCCGGTGTTCTGGATCTGGGAGGCGAAGCGCCCGATGGGGGATCCGAGGCACAGGTTCCCGAAGCTCCCGCCAGGGTTGAGCGTGAAGCCCTGGGACTGGGAGGTCAGGAAGACGCCGAACTGGTTCGGCGGCAGCATGATCGCCGTCAGGTCGAGGGCGTTGGTCGCTGCCGAGAGGCTGCCCGTCGCCCAGAGCCGGCCCGGCAGCCCGGTCGAGTTGACCGCGTTCGGTGAGCAGTAGTTCTGCCCCACGAGCTCGTCGCCGGTCCAGAGCACGTAGAGGCCGTGCTGGCGGTCGCTCGCGATCATCACGCCGCTCGGCATGTACGGATAGACGCTCCAGCAGCCGTTGTAGCTCACGGCGTCGTCCGGGGGATAGGTGTCGAACGACCCGATCTCGACCGCGTTGACGGGGTCGGAGATGTCGAAGACGCGCAGCCCGCTGGTGTAGTTGGCCTGGAAGAAGCGGTCGCCGAGCACGTAGCCGTTGTGCGTCACCGAGGCCATGCCGTTGGTGAAGGTGCCCGCCATCGTCGGGTTCGTCAGGTCGCTGACGTCGATGACGTGGGTGAGGGACGTCACGCCGAGCGAGCCCTCGTCGAGCTCGTCCCCCAGCAGGAAGTGCTGACGGTCCTCGGTCAGCCAGCCCTGGTGGGAGTACACCGCACCGGGGTACTGGATCTCGCCCAGCAGGAACGGGCTCTGCTTGTTGGTCACATCGACGATCGCGACGCTCGGCGAGGCCCACCCGCTGTTGAAGCCCGAGCCGCAGAACGCGACCTGACGACCGGACCAGGGGCCAGCGCCCGTGTAGGTCACGACCTGGGCATCGTGGACGTAGCGGTCGTTCCACTCGCCCACGAAGGTGGGGTTGGCCGGGTCGCTGAGGTCGTAGAAGCGCAGGCCCAGCCCGCCGCCCCCCGTCCGGTAGAGGAACCCGGAGTCCGTGTCGACGACCACGTTGTGCGTGGAGCCCGTGCCGGCGCCGTTGATCGTGTTGACCAGGGTGACCACCCCGCTGTCGATGGCGTGCAGGTCGATGACCTGGATCCCTGCGCACCCGCTCTCGCACACCGAGTAGGCGTACTCGTCGTAGACCTTGATGTCGCGCCAGATGCCGACCGGGCCGGGGACCCCGCCGACGAGGCTGGGGTTGAAGGGATCGGTGACCTCGATGAAGAGCGTCGACTCCTCGGTGCCGAGGATCGCGTACTCGCGGCCGGAGGGAGAGATGTAGCCCCAGCAGTCGTTCGCGAGCAGTCCGCTCGAGACGCCCAGGTCGGTCAGGGACAGCCACGACAGGAGCTGCACGCCGTTCCCGACCATGGGCATGCTCGCCTGCCCGGGGGGCTGCCACGCCGGCGCCGCGCCGCTGGCGCGCAGCCAGCCAGGCCCCGCGTAGGGGGCGCGACGGTCGAGCGCCTTGGGGTCGTCGTCGTGGGCGGCCAGCAGCGGGCTGGCCAGGGCCAGCAGGGCGAGGGCGATGGGGGGGCGGATCATCACTCCTGAACTCTACCCCAGCAGCGCCGAACGCGTGTTCGTGGGGTCCAGGAGGACCTAGCGGGCCTCGCCGAGCCGGACCAGGGCCTGGCCCAGGGCCTCCCCGGTCTGGGCGAAGAACCAGGGGCTGCCGAGGTAGTGGTAGGGCCGGTCGTTGCCGAACCGCTGCCAGCGCTCGACGTCCGCACTCCAGCCGCCGGGACCGAAGAAGATCGCGTCGGCCTCCGCGTCCCAGAAGGGCGCCGTCTCGACGGCGGCGGCGGAGCCCTCGAAGCCCGCGACCGAGGGCAGGGCGCGCTGCCCCTCCTGGATCCAGGTGCGCGCCGTCTTCTCGCCGTTCTTCATGGGCTGGTTGCGGGGCCCGTCGAACCCGACCACGCCGACCACCACCGGGAGGTCGGGGGCGCTCCACGCCGTGCGCACGTCGCGACCGAGGCAGGCGAGGAGGCGGCCGTAGTCCTGCTGCCCCCACTCCTCGAACTGGTCGTTCCATCCCTGGAACCACACGAAGCCCGTCATCACGGGCTGGTGTCCCGCAAGGGCCGGGAAGCGCTCGTCGAGGTGGTCGAGGGTGTCCGCCACGTCCTCCATCATGAGCCGGTAGAAGTGGCCGAACGCGGCGCGCTGGTCCGCCTCCTCGAGCAGGGGGCGCGGGCGGTCCGGGTTCTTCTCGTTGTGGCGCTCCACGCCGGCGTTGTGCTGATTGCGTCGCGCGGCGAGCGCCTCGTCCGAGGGCAGGCCAGCGGAGGGCGGGCGGAAGTCGATCGCCAGGGTCTTGCCGCCCCACGCGGCCTTGATGAGCAGGACCGGCTCGTCGAAGTGGTCCCCGAGCTCGTGGCCGAGGAACAGCTCGGGGCCGAAGCACTTGTCCGGGACGCCGTAGCCCACGCGCAGCGGTCCGCGCTTGCCGAGGAACCTGATGAAGACGTCGTCACGCTGACCCCAGCGGTACGCGGGACGACGCGGGTCCGCCTCGAGCGAGGCGGCGTGGGCCGCCGTGAACGCGGCATGGTCCCCGTCCTCGATGATGCGGGTCCAGCGGTCGCGGTACTCCTCCTGGCCGACCTGCCAGGCCACCGGCTCGGGGAAGCCCTTGCCCTCCATGTTGGACTGGCCGGCGAGCACCACCACGCGGACGCGCGGGGCCTCCGAAGCGGCCTGGGGAGCGAGGGAGAGGGCGGCGGCAAGGAGCAGGCTCATGGGCTCACCCTAGGCAGGGGGCGGCATGGCGGCGAGGCGCGAGCCTGGAGTGCCGGATCCGCACGCCGTGGGGCCCGTCGCGGCGGGACCGGCTCCCGCTCCGGGCCTACCATGCCCCTGTGGACATCCCCCCGGAGGGCCCCGAGGACGAGTGGAAGGAGCTGCTGCCCGCTCCTGAGCGGGTGGCGCGGACCCTGTCGGCCTTCTCCAACGGGACCGGTGGGCGGCTCTGGGTCGGCCTCACGGACGCCGGCCTCATCCGTGGCGTTGCCGATCCCGCGGCCGTCGAGGCGGTGATCGAGCAGGCGCTCGCCATGGTCGATCCCCAGCCGAAGCTGCGCATCGAGCGCCTCGACGCGGGCGAGGGCCGGACCCTGGTGCGCGTGGTGGTGAGCGCCGGGAGCGAGGGGACGGCCTGGGTCGAGGACGGCAAGCGCCCGCGGACCGCCTACCTGCGGGACCGGGACCGGACTCGCCCCCTGGAGCCGGGGGCCGTGCGGGACCTCGAGCGAGATGCCGCTCGCATCCCGCTCGAGGCCAAGGACCGGCGCCTCCTCGAGCTCCTCAAGCGGTACGACGGCCTGGAGGTGAAGGAGCTGGCGCGGCGCGCCCGGATGGGGGAGCGGGACGTGCGTCGGCGGCTCGTGCGCTGCCGGCTCGGGGGCCTCGTGCAGGAGCAGCCCGATGGACGGCACGCGCTCACGCCGCGCGGCTATCGCCGGGTCTGAGCGGTTCGGTGGAGAGGCCGTTGGATCCCGCAAAGGGCGCGCTAGACTCCCCGCCCCCAAGCGGCGC
>WTJQ01000026.1:0-6858 GCA_011524785.1 Planctomycetota bacterium
CCCCTAGACCCGACCCATGGACAAGCTCCTGTCCTATCTCGCCCGGACGCAGATCTGGAAGTCAGTCATTCGACATGGCTACCCGGACACCCCGCGCAACCGGACGCTGGCCGTTCTGTCGAACGTCGTCCTGCACCTGCACCCCGTCAAGGTGCGCCGGAGTGGCATCAAGCTCTCCTACACCTGGTGCATGGGAGGCCTGACGTTCTTCCTCTTCCTCATCGAGACCATCACCGGTCTCCTGCTGATGTTCTACTACCGGCCCACGGCGGAGCTGGCGTACCAGGACATCTTCGCCCTGCGCGAGCACGTCCCGATCGGGGTCATGCGCGAGGTGCACCGCTGGTCGGCCCACCTGATGGTGCTGACGGTCTGGCTGCACATGTACCGCGTCTTCCTGACCGGTTCGTACAAACCGCCCCGGGAGTTCAACTGGAACGTGGGCGTGATCCTGCTCGTGATCACCCTGCTCCTGTCCTTCACCGGGTACCTGCTGCCCTGGGACCAGCTGGCCGTGTGGGCCATCACCGTGGGCACGAACATGGCCCGCGCGACGCCGTTCCTCGGTCACGAGGGGCCAGGTGCGGCCCTGCTCCAGTTCGGCGGGCTCGAGTTCGTGCACGCCGGTGACGACGTGCGCTTCGGGCTCCTCGCAGGACGCTTCGTGGGGGAGGGCGCGCTGCTGCGCTTCTACGTCCTCCACTGTCTGGGCTTCCCCTTGGTCGCGGCCTCGTTGATGGCCCTGCACTTCTGGCGCGTCCGCAAGGACGGCGGCATCTCCGGACCCCTCTGATCCCGACGGACCGCTCTCATGCCGCAGTTCATCAAGGACCTCGTCGACGCCATCTCGGCGCCGATCCCCTACACGATCCTGACGACCGCCCTGCTCGGGGTGGTGATCGTCTTCCGCAGGCAGGTGACCCACCCGGTCGTCTTCTCGCTCGGCTCGGCGGCGATGGTGCTGTTCTTCGTCGGGGCCTTCCCCGACCCGAACTTCAACCAGATCGTCACCAAGCCGGACAACGTCCCGATCGTGATCCTGATCGCGACCATCGTGTTCTTCACCTGGCTCTCCCTGCGCCGGGCGGTGATCAACGACGACCGCATCAAGAAGGGGCTCCCGACGCTGGAGGGCGAGGCCGCGAAGAAGAAGGTCTTCACGTGGCCCGACCTCGTCTACAGCGAGTTCATCTGCATGCTGCTGTTCCTGGCGGCGCTGATGACCTGGTCGCTGCTGATCCAGGCCCCGATCGAGGAGCCGGCCTCGCAGGCACGGACGCCGAACCCCTCCAAGGCCCCCTGGTACTTCCTCGGGCTGCAGGAGCTGCTGGTGTACTTCGACCCGTGGATCGCGGGCGTGCTGCTGCCCAGCTTCATCGTGGTGGGCCTGATGGCCATCCCCTACGTGGACACCAACCCCAAGGGGAACGGCTACTACACCTTCGACGAGCGTCCGTTCGCGATCACCTTCTTCCTGGTGGGCTTCCTGCTCCTCTGGGTCTCCCTGGTGATCATGGGCACGTTCCTCCGCGGGCCGAACTGGTCCTTCTTCGGGCCGTTCGAGTACTGGGACCACAACAAGCTCGAGCCGATGGTGAGCGTGAACCTCTCGGACTACGTCTGGGTGAAGGCGCTCGGCCAGCCGCTCCCGCAGAACCCGCTGGTGCGTGAGGCCCCAGGCTTCGCCTTCCTCGGCTTCTGGTTCGTCGTGCTGCCGACGATGCTCGGCAAGACCGTGTTCAAGCGCATGGCCCAGGAGATGGGCGCGGTGCGCTACCAGGTCTTCATGCACCTGTTCCTTTGGACCGCCCTGGTCCCGCTGAAGATGATCCTGCGCTGGACCATCGACCTGAAGTACCTCGTCGGGATCCCGGAGTGGTTCCTGAACGTGTGATGAATCCGCTGGGCGCGGTGTTCGACCGCGCCCGGCCCCTGCCGACGCCCCTCCTGGGCTCCTCGACGACCTCCCGGCACCCCTGACGCCAGCCCCTCCTTGCCATGGCTGATCGCGGCGACACCCTCTATCACATCCCCACTCTCAACCGCTGGTTCCTGTTCGCCAGCGCCTTCTTCACCCTGACGATGGTGTGGACGGTGCTCGACGACTCCAGCGCCGAATGGAAGGACTACCAGCGCGAGTTCCGCGCCATGGAGCTCGAGAAGGCCGAGGAGGCGCGCGCCGCCCTCGCCGCCGAGGGCCTCGTGGAGGAGCGGGACTCCCTGGCCGAGGCCGTGGCCTCGGCCGAGGCGGCCCTGACTGCGGAGGGGAGCCGCCTCGAGGAGCTGGAGACGGCCGTCTACAACGCCAAGGACGCCTTCCGGAACGACGAGACCGCCTACAAGTCGGTGGTCGCCGAGCTGAAGTGGCAGATCTTCAACTTCGAGCGCGAGGCCTCCGTGAAGGCCCCGGCCGAGGTGGAGGCCCAGCAGCAGCTGATCGACGACCTCACGACCGAGAGCGAGACCCTCGGGAAGCAGGTCGAGGTGGCCGCGGGCAACCGGGCGGAGGCAGAGGCCGCCCTGACGGCCTACCGCGCGAGCGTGGCCGACGCCGAGAAGGCCCTCGCCGTGGCGAGCCGCGACCTCAAGCGCGTCGAGGAGAAGATCGAGTCCCTCGACCCGAGCGACATCGCCACCGCCGTGGCCAACCAGATCCGGGACTTCCCGGGCCTCGACTTCATCGGCCCCAACCTGAAGGTCCAGAAGTACGTCCTCGACGGGATCGACCTCGACCTCAACTTCACCAAGAAGCCGCGCATCGACATGTGCACCACGTGCCACATGGGGATGGAGCGCGCAGGCTTCGAGGACGCGCCGCAGCCGCACACCACCCACCCGCGCCTCGACCTGTTCCTGTCGAGCAAGTCGCCGCACCCCGCCAAGGAGTTCGGCTGCACCGCGTGCCACCGGGGCTCCGGCGAGTCGCTGTCCTTCCAGCACGTCGATCACCGTCCCAGCGACGCCGCCGAGGAGGAGGCCTGGGCCGACGAGTACCACTGGCACAAGCAGCACCACTGGGACTACCCGATGCTGTCCACCCAGCACACCGAGGCCGGGTGCGTGCAGTGCCACACCACCTCGATGGAGCTGATCGCCGAGGACGCCCCGGTCGTGACCGAGGGCTACCGCCTCGTCGAGCGCCACGGCTGCTACGCGTGCCACAAGATCGAGTGGTTCCCGACCAAGCGCCGCCCGGGTCCGTCCCTGCTCCAGATGAAGGGCAAGCTGGCGGCCGACTGGGTCGAGTCGTGGATCGCCCACCCGCGTGACTACCGTCCGACCACCTGGATGCCCCAGGTCTTCCACCTGGAGAACTACGGCCACGACGAGGTCGTCGTGCAGAGCAACTACGGCCAGGGTCGCGACATCCTCGGCAAGGAGTGGAACGAGAACGCGGTCGCGGCCGTGACCGAGTTCCTCTACGCCAACCACGAGGACACCCAGTTCCCCGACCTGCCGGTTCAGGGCAACGCGGAGCGCGGTCGCGAGGTGATGAACCTCGTCGGCTGCTACGCCTGCCACAACACCTCGCCGTACGAGGGCGAGGAGTCGCTCACCGACAACCTCAGCGAGGAGCCGGGCCGCTACAACCAGCACGGTCCCAACCTCCGCGGCGTCAACACGAAGATCACCAAGGAGTGGCTCTTCGCGTGGCTCAAGGACCCGCAGGCCTACTGGGCCGAGACTCAGATGCCGAACCTGCGTCTCTCCGATCGCGACGCGGCCGACATCACCGCGTACATCATGGAGGACCCGGACGGCGTCTTCGGGGACACCCCCGACGGCTGGGCCCCGACCCGCGTCGCCATGGACCGCGAGGTCCTCGAGGAGCAGGCCCGCTGGTTCTTCCAGAAGGAGGGTCGCGCCGGCCTGCAGGCCAAGCTCGAGGGCGAGTGGGCCGACGACAAGGCCCTCGCGGTGGCCGTCGGCAAGGCCTACGTCAGCAACCAGGGCTGCTACTCGTGCCACGAGATCGACGGCATGCAGGACATGATGCCGATCGGCGCGGAGCTCACGAAGTGGGCCTCCAAGACCGTGGACAAGCTCGACTTCGGCCTCGCCTACGAGCACGACGCGGGCCAGAAGCAGCCCAAGCTGCCGGACAACGTCATGGCCAAGGCGGTCAACCAGACCGAGCAGACCCTGCCGTGGCTGGACCACCACTACCACGACGGCTGGCTGAAGCGGAAGCTCGCCCACCCGCGCTCCTTCGACCTCGGCAAGGTCAAGAACCCCAAGGAGAAGCTGCGCATGCCGTGGTTCGACTTCACGGACGAGGAGATCGACTCGATCGCCACCTTCGTCCTGGGGCTCGTGAACGACGACGTCACCGGCAAGCGCTGGCACCCCAGCGACGAGGAGCTCGCGGCCGACGCTGGCGCACGCGCCGTGCGGCAGAAGAACTGCGCCGCCTGCCACGTGATCGACCAGCCGCAGATCACCTTCGAGCACGAGGACGGCAACCAGTACACGGTGGCCGCCGAGTTCCTCCCGCTCCCCGACGAGACCATGCCCCCGGCGATCCAGTCCATGGAGGACTTCGCCCAGGAGCGCTCCAAGTGGGAGGAGTACTGGGAGGAGGACCTCGAGTCCGTGATCGTGCGCCTGACGGACGTCCACCCGGACGTCGGCGGGCCGGCGGAGACCGTGGAGATCCCGGTCGACAAGCTCCTGGCCGTGACGCCCTCGAACGGGGGGGACTTCGTGCGCCAGATCACCTCGTACTACCGCGGTGGTGTCTGGGTCGAGAACCCCGACCACGACCCGAACGACGAGGAGAGCTACCCGACCGATCCGTGGACCTGGCTCGTCGACGAGGACGGGAACCCGCTCGTCGAGGACGTGGACAGCGTCGGCCGGTACTACCAGGAGACCGAGTACGACAAGCTCCGCTGGACGTTCGCTCCGCCCGTGCTCACGGGCGAGGGCCACAAGCTCCAGCGCGACTGGTTCTACTCCTTCCTCCACGACGTCTACCCGCTCCGCCAGCAGATGCGGGTGCGCATGCCTTCGTTCTGGTTCTCCGACGGCGAGGCCGAGTCCATCGCGGACTACTTCGCCAAGAAGGCCCAGGACGAGTGGGGTCCGCGCTACGCCCGCACCGCGCGCCTCGCGCTCGGCCGCGAGGCTCGCGAGGGCGCCGACACGGGCGCACCCAACGGGTGGGACCTGCCCGAGGACGTGCACGAGTGGCCCCTCACGTCCATCGTGAGCTCTGGCGGTCCCGGCCTCTCGCTCGAGGACGCGGCCGTGGCCACGGGCCTCTCCGAGGACCAGGTCGAGGCGATCGAGTCCGGCTACGCCCCCGAGGTCGCGGCGAACTTCGCGCGCATCCACGGCTGGGCCCAGGCCGAGGGCTTCCAGATGACCGGCATGGTCCCGGACGACTACGAGAGCATCCTGCGCCGGAGCGCCTCGCACCTCGAGGAGTTCGCCGAGCGGATCCCCGTGGGGGAGAAGGTCGTCGCCGAGGGCGTGAACTGCTTCCAGTGCCACCCCAAGCCCGACGGCAGCTTCGCCCAGGACCCGGTGGCATGGGCCCCGTCCCTCACCAACGTCCAGTACCGCCTCCGCGAGGAGTGGGTGCGCGAGTGGCTCTGGAACCCGGTCGCGATCTACCCCGGCACGTCGATGCCGCAGAACTTCGCCGCGGACGATCCGCAGTACCAGGACCAGTTCCCCGGGTCCTCGAACGCCCTGCAGATCGACGCCGTGATGGACTGGCTCTACAACATGGGCGGCAGCGCGCCGACCCAGTCGACGGCCTCCGTCGACCTGGACAGCCTGGCCGATGACCAGCTGCTCGCGCTCCTGCGCGCCCGCGGCCTCGACGTGGCTGCTGGCAGCGGCGGCGCCCCCGGTCCGGTCGAGGTGATCGAGGTCGAGGAGCCGGCACCTGCGGTCGAGCCCGAGCCCGTCGAGGAGCCGGCCGAGGAGGCCGCTCCTGAGCCTCCTGCACCTGCCGAGGAGCCTACTGCCGCTCCCGCCCCCGTGGCGGCAGCGGGGGCCGGCTCCCTGAGCGGGCGCATCGTGCTCGACGGGGATCGCCCCGAGGTGAAGGCCCTCAACATCAAGAGCGAGCAGGCCGCGGGCTGCTGCGCCGACGGTGAGTCGGTCGACAGCACGGACCGCAGCCTGATGGTGGGCGCGAGTGGCGGCATCGCCAACGTCGTGGTCACCATCGAGGTGGACGGCGCCACGGCGCCGATGCCCACCGAGCCGATCCTGATGGACCAGGCCAAGTGCCGCTTCGAGCCGCACGTGTCGGTGATCCCGGTGGGGGCGAAGATCGCCTTCGGGAACAGCGACTCGGTCTCCCACAACATCCACACCTACGCGACCAAGAACGGCAGCCTGAACAAGACGGTGGCCGCGGGAGGCTCGCTCGAGATGACGGCCGAGAAGGCCGAGCCCATCAAGGTGGCCTGTGACATCCACCCCTGGATGCTCTCCTGGGCGTACGTCACCGACGCCACCCACTGGGCCGTGACCGACGCCGACGGCAACTTCTCCATCGCGGGCCTGCCCCCGGGGGACTACACCGTCCAGCTCTGGCACGAGACCCTGGGCAAGTCCAAGGAGAAGATCACCGTCCCCGAGGACGGCGGCGCCACGGCCGAGTTCAAGCTGAGCGCTGGGGGCGGCGGAGGCCGCCGCCGTCGCCGCTGAGCCAGCGACTCCAAGGGCCTCCGATCGGCGGCCCTCCAGGAGCGAGCAGCCGCTCGCGACCTGGCTGATCGAGGGGGGCCCACGGGCCCCCCTCCTGCGTCCCAGGGCGACTCCCAGCGCCCAATTCCTCCGCGCTCGGGTCTACGGGACCCGTGCGACCTGTGCGATAGACTGTTCGGCCGCTCCGCC
>WTJQ01000026.1:6958-9788 GCA_011524785.1 Planctomycetota bacterium
GGTTCACCATGAAGCTCACCACCCCCCTCGCCCTGACCGCTCTCGCGGCCGCGGCCGCCACCTTCGCGACGGCCACCACCGAGGCCCCGGCCCCCGTGGCCGGCACCGTCCACGGCAAGATCGTCTTCGACGGCAAGATCCCGGAGACCAAGCCCCTCACCATCAAGGACGACCAGGCCAAGGGCTGCTGCGCCGACGGCAGCAAGGTCGACAGCACCGACCGCACGATGGTCGTCTCCAAGGAGGGCGCCATCGCCAACGTCGTCGTGACCCTCACCGTGGCGGACGCCAAGGTCGAGCTCCCCAAGGAGCCGATCGTCATGGACCAGCAGAAGTGCCGCTTCGAGCCGCACATCGCCATGGTCCCCGCCGGCGCGACCATCGCGTTCCTGAACAGCGACTCGGTGAGCCACAACGTGCACACCTACTCGGTCAAGAACGACCCCCTCAACAAGACCGTCGCCGCGGGCAGCAAGCTGGAGATGAAGGCCGAGAAGGCCGAGGCCATCAAGGTGGCCTGCGACATCCACCCCTGGATGCTCTCCTACGCCTACGTCACCGACGCGACCCACTGGGCCCTGACCGGTGAGGACGGCATGTTCACCATCGAGGGCGTCCCCGCCGGCGAGTACAAGCTCGAGATCTGGCACGAGAGCCTCGGCAAGGCCAAGGGCACCGCCACGGTCGCCGCCGACGGCTCCAGCGAGGCCGTCGAGATCAAGATGGGCGCCAAGAAGAAGGGCGGCCGTCGCCGCCGCTGATCGGTCGCTCCCGATCCCACTCGAGCCGGGGGGGCGCCGCGAGGTGCCTCCCCGGTTTGCGTTGTGCCCCGTGGCGCGGGCACCTGGCCGCTTGGCAGGCGCTCGCCAGCGTTCGCCTGAGGACCCGCGTTCGCTCAGCGCGAGGACCCTCGGCTCGGACTGGCGCCCTGTGGCGCCACGCTGGCAGGCTGCCCGGACCGGAACGCGGCCCCCGTCCCCACGGTGCGGGGGTAGGCCGGGCCCGCTGGGCCCGAGAGCGGTCTTGGCGGGGAGCGCTGGCAGGGTCCCTGGCCCGAAGGGTGCAGGTTCGTAAAAGGCGCTGGGAATCCCTGCCAAATGGCGAGGATCGGTCCAACATGGTCGATGGACTGCGTATTCGCGTGTCCACCCGGGACCCTGGTCCCCGTGCCCGAATCGAGACTCCTCGCCATGACTCCGACGCCCCTCCTCCTCCTCGCCCTCGCCGCGCTCGGCGGCGGCGATCGACCGACCCAGTGGTTCCCCCGTGCGGACGCTGCCGCTCCCGCCAGCGCAGCTCCGAGGGCCGTGACCACGTCCCTGCGCCTCGTGGACCTCGCCATGGCCGACGAGCGCGGCTACCTGGGGATCTACATGGAGGCCACGGACCAGGGTCTCGAGGTGACGGCTCTCATGGAGGGCGGCCCCGCCGAGGCCGCCGGGATCCACGCGGGTGACGTCATCACCCACGTGGGGGCGATCCGCCTGTCCACTCCGGAGGGCCTCGAGCAGCTCGCCAAGCTGCAGGCCGGCACCAAGGTGCTGGTCAAGGTGCGCCGCGGGTCCGGTGATCGCGAGGGCGTGACGGACGCCGTCGAGCTGCGGCTGCAGGCCCGCCCCGAGCTGGCCGAGGAGGCCGAGGTCGAGCCGGCGCCCCAGATCATCGAGGCCATCGAGATGATCCGCCCTGGCGACCCGAACCAGCCCTGGATCCCGGCCGACTCCGAGGAGGAGATCGAGCGTAAGAAGCAGGCGGCGGAGGAGATCCTTCAGCGTCTCGAGGCCGAGCAGCGCCGCGAGGCCGAGAAGCTCCAGGCGCTCGGAGGCGAGCGCCGCGGCAACCGCGCGCGGCGCGCGATCCGTGAGCGCCGCGAGGCCCGTGCCCAGGAGCAGCAGATCGGCATCGACCTGCCGCCCGCGGAGGAGCTCCCGCCCCAGATCGTGGCGGAGGTGCTCGGCGCAGGGGAGGACCTGCCCGGGGACCAGCCCAGCGAGGTGCGCGTCCAGGTCCTGCTCGAGAACGAGGAGGGGGAGCGTGAGGAGCGCACCATCGATCTCTCCCTGGAGGACCTCGCGCTGGAGGGGGGCTCCCAGCCCCGCATCCGCGTGCTCCAGGGCGACGATGGGGGCCGCCTGCGCCTCGTCCCTGGCGCTGGCGACCATGATGGTCACGGCGACCACGAGGGCCTGCACTACGAGGTGATCGTCCTTGGGGACGAGCCCCACGCTGCCCACGGCGGCGACGAGCACGGCCACGACCACCGCATCGAGGTCCGTCGTCCCCAGGTCCGGACCTGGGTCGGGGAGGCCCGCGGCGGTGCTCCCCTGGAGATCGACGCGCTCCTCGAGGAGCTGCCCGACGACCTCCCGGAGGGCGCGCGCATGCGGATTCGTCGTGCCCTGGAGGAGGGCCTCGGCGACATCGAGATCGACGTCGACGTCGTCGAGCGCAGGGATGTGCCGCGCGTCGTCCGCCGCCGCGTGATGCGTGGCGGGGACCGCCCCCAGGGCGGCCTCTGGGTCACCGACAGGATCGAGGGGCACCCCCTCCCCATGGAGGGCGGCTCCTTCGTGTTCCTGACGGAGGACTTGGACGACGACTGCTGCGGCGAGTGCGAGGAGTCGTGCGACGAGGACTGGGACGACGAGTGCGGCGACTGTGAGGACTCCTGCGAGGAGGACGACGACTGCTGTGGCGAGTGCGACGAGCCCTGTGAGGACGATCGTGACTGCGGACGTCTTCACTACGGCGAATGCGAGGACCCCTGCTTCGACGAGGACGAGTGCTGCGGTGACTGCGAGGGAGACCGCCACCACGACGGCCACGGTCA
>WTJQ01000026.1:9888-16156 GCA_011524785.1 Planctomycetota bacterium
CACGACGAGGGCGGCTGCCCGTTCCTCGAGGATCACGGCGAGGACGTCTTCCACGAGCTCGAGGAGCTCGTGGCCTCCCTGGTGGACGAGCGTCTCGAGGAGCACCTCCATGGCATGGAGGAGCCCCGGCGCCGCGGACGGGCCCGCGACGAGCGCCGTCGCGAGCGCATGGATCCGCGCGACGAGATGATCGAGGAGCTCCACCGCGAGCTGGAGAACCTCCATCGCGAGCTGGACATGCTGCACCGGGAGCTCGACGAGGCCAACGCCCGCGCCGAGCAGGCCGAGCGCGGTCGCCGTGGCGACGACGAGCGCGAGTCGAAGCGGGCCAAGCAGCGCGAGAAGCGCGCCAAGAAGGGCCAGAAGAAGCAGGCCCAGAACAAGAAAGCCCCGAAGCGGCGCTGAACCGTCCGCCTGGGGCGCGGCCCTGGCGAGCAAGGACGAGGCCCGGTCCCCCGAGGGGAGCCGGGCCTCGCTCGTTCAGGGCGCGCTCAGGCCAGGTCCGGGGGGAGCTGGAGCCTCCCCAGGCTGTCGTCGCCGGGCTCCCACTGGTGGAGGGAGCGCGCGACGCGCGCGAGGACCTCCGCGTCGAGGTCCTCCTCGACCCGGTCCACCAGGGAGGCGTCGGAGGACTCCAGCCCGCGGGCGAGGGAGTCCTCGACCATCCGCAGGACGCGGGCACGGACCTCCGGCGCGGAGGCCGCGGCACGCTCCAGGAGGGGGAGCAGGCGCTGCCCCTCATAGACGGGGACGTCGTAGCGAGCGCAGAGCTCGCGCAGCAGGCGATGCGGGTCGGGGTCCTCCACGCCCAAACCTACCCGCGAGTGCCCTCGCGAGCCGGGAGTCTCGCTCCGAGACAGGCCGCTGCTCTCCGCGCGGCTCGGATCGGGACGGGCCGCGGCGGCCCTCATCGGGGACGCCCCGCGGGCTCGATCGGAAGGGAGCGCCTGTCCCCCCAGGCCGACCGCCATGAAGATCCTCCTCGCCGCGCTCGCGGCCGTCGCCCTCGTGGGGCTGCCGGCACCGCGCGCGCCCCGTGCAGCCACCGTCCTCCAGCTCGACCTCCCCGAGCAGGCGGACCTCGCCGACCTCGTCCTCGAGGGCACCGTCCAGCACGCGCGCCCCCTCGAGCAGCCCGACGGGACCGTGGCGACCGAGTACGAGCTCAGCGTGAGCTCCACGCTCTGGGGTGAGCACCGCGCCAACCGCGTCCTGCGGGTGCCTGGCGGCGTGCTGCCCTCCGGCCGGGGCACGCTCGTCCCTGGCCTGCCCACATTGGCCGTTGGGGAGGAGGTGCTCCTGCTGCTGTCCGCCGAGGGCACGCACGAGTGGCGCCTGCCCGTGGGCCTCGGGCAGGGCAAGTTCCGCCTCACGCGGGCCGCGGACGGGCGCCGGCTGGCGGTCCGGGACGCGCGCGGCATCAGCCAGGTGGGCTCCGTGGGCACCACCGAGGTCGAGGCCGCCGAGGTCTTCGAGTACGCCGAGGTGCGCGCGCGCCTCGAGGCCGCGCTGAACGCGCGCCGGGCGGAGGGGCGCTGATGAGCCGCCTGGTCCTGCTCCTCGCGGCCACCGCCCTCGCTGGGCTGGGGCTCGCCCACGTCCAGCTGGTCTACCAGAACAACGGCAACCCGCTGTCCTGGTCGAACCCGGCTGCGATTCCGATCGTCATCCAGGAGGACGGGTCGGACAACGTGCCGGACGCCTCCGACGAGGTCGCCATCCGGAATGGCATCGCAGCCTGGAACGCGGTCGAGGGAACGACCGCGCGCCTCGTCGAGGTGACGACGCCCAGCCAGCGCGCGCGAACCGACTTCGCTGCGCAGGACCTCCACACGATCCTCTTCGACGAGGACAACTCCTCGGGCTACTTCCCGAGCGGCAGCGGCACCGTGGCCCTCACGCCGCTGCTCTTCTACACCACCGGCCAGATCCTCGACGCGGACATCCTGTTCAACGGCGGGACCTTCACGTTCACCACGCGGGGACAGGCCGGGCGCTTCGACGTGCAGGACGTCGCGACCCACGAGCTCGGGCACCTCCTGGGGCTCGACCACTCGGGCGTGGCGGGCGCCACGATGTTCCCCTACGTCGACTCGACCGTCATCCTGCACCGCAGCCTGTCCACCGACGACGCGGCCGGGATCCGCAGCCTCTACCCCTCCGAGTCGGTGGGGCGCATCACGGGGACCGTGCAGCGGGCGGACGGCTCGGTCGTCGCCGGCGCCCACGTGACCGCACGCGACGCGAGTGGACGGACCGCCGCGGCTGCGCTGGGCCGGGCGAACGGCTCGTTCACGATCGAGGGCCTCGAGGCCGGCACCTACGAGGTCCTGGCGCACCCCTTCGATCACCCCGTTGGCGCTCACAACGTCAGCTCCTGGCACACCATCCAGACCGACTTCGGAGCCACGTCCTTCGGGCTCGTCACGGTGACCGCCGGCGGCGTGGCCAGCGTGGGGACGCAGACGGTCGCGGCCGACACCACCCTCATCCTGGGCCGCAGCTACGATGACTACCCGCAGCGCGTGACCATGGGGCAGTCGAGCTTCCACATCGTGCGGGGCTCGGGCCTGATCGAGGGCTCGACCCTGACCGCGTCCGACCCCTCGATGGTCGTGACGCCCACGGCCTGGCTCGGGTCCCAGGTGCAGTTCCAGGTGGCCTGCCCCGCGGGCGTCGAGCCCGGGCACTTCGACCTCGAGGTCGTGGCCCCCTCGGGCGAGCGCGCCCTGCTCACCGGCGGGCTCGAGGTGACGCCCCCCGACCCAGTCGTCAGCTCCATCTCCCCGACCGGTGCGCCCTCGACGGGCGGCACGATCCTGAACGTCCTGGGGAGCGGGTTCCGTCCCGGATGCCGCCTCGTCCTCGGCGATCGCGTCTACACCGAGGGGCAGGAGCTCGTCCTCGTGGACGAGGGGCGGCTCCGCCTCGCGCTGGCCTCCACCGTGGCGGGCGTCCACGACGTCGTGGTCCTCGATCCGACCGGCGTCGAGGGCAGGCTCTCGAACGGCTTCCACGCCCAGGCCAACCCGACCATCGCCGTGGTCTACCCGGCTGCCGGGCAGGCGGCCGGCGGGACGCGCGTCCGGGTGACCGGCACCAACTTCCAGCTGGGCTCGACCGTCTCGATCGACGGCGTCCCGCAGGGGCAGGTGGAGTTCCTCGGTCCCGACCTGCTGGAGATCGTCACGGCCGGCGGGGTCCCGGGCGGGCCCTACGTGCTGACCGTCACCACGCCGACCGGCGAGCAGGCCAGCAGCGCCTTCGTCTACCAGGCCGGCAGCGATCCGAGCCTGCTGGGAGTCAGCCCCGCCAGCGGTCCGAGCGGTGGCGGCAACGAGGTGACGCTCTCGGTGACGGACCTGCCGGGCTCCTTCGAGGTGCTGTTCGGGGTCGACCCGGACACGGGCGTCGGCGGCGCGGTCGCGCAGCTCGCGCCCGATCCCGCCGCGCTCAGCGAGGGCGTCGTGACCGTGGTCGTGCCGGCTGGTTCGCCTGGGCTGGTCAGCGTCGTCGTCCGCGACACGGAGACCGGCCAGGCCAGTGTCCTCGACGGAGGCTACTCCTACAGCGCGCCGCCGCCGGGCCCCTCCGGCGGAGGGTGCGGCAGCGTGGTTCCCATGGGCCCTGGCTCGTGGCGCGACCTGCTGGGCCACGGCGGCTGGATGGTCGTGCTCGCGCTCCTGCTGTGGCGGCGCGCGCGCGTGGCCGTGGGGCCCCTCGCGGGTTGAGCGCTGACCGCGACCCCGCGGCTCCGGCCTCCCCAGGCGGCCTCCCCTAGACTGGGGGCATGGCCGCCCGCAGCACCATCGTCTACGACATCGAGGTCGCCGGCTTCCCCTGGGAGGAGGTCGACGAGATCACCCGCGGCTACCTGGTCAACCGCCAGCGCAGCGACGCCGACCGCGAGGCCGTCCGCGACCGGACCGCGCTCTTCCCGGGCCTCGGCAAGGTCATCGCCATCGGCATGTGGCTGGTGGAGGAGGACCGCGGCCTGCTGCTGCTCGAGGGCGACACGGCCCCCGAGGCCGCCTGGGAGAAGGTCACCCACTCCAAGATCCAGCGCGGCTCGGAGGAGGAGCTCCTCGCGCGCTTCTGGGAGCTGGTGGGGGCGGCGGGCTCGCGGCCCCAGCACCGCCTCGTGACCTTCAACGGCCGCGGCTACGACGGGCCGATGCTCATGATCCGCTCGGCCCAGCTGGGGATCGCGCCGACCCGCAACCTGGTCGGCCACCGCTACAACCTCACCGACCACTGCGACCTCTTCGACGTGCTCCAGTTCCAGGGCGCCGTCCGCGACCGCTACTCGCTCGACTACTGGTGCCGCCGCTTCGACGTGGAGAGCCCCAAGGGGAGCATCGACGGCAGCCAGGTCGCCAAGGCCTACCGCGCTGGCCGCATCGAGGACATCGGCGAGTACTGCCTGCGGGACGTGCGGGCCACGGCGGAGCTCTTCCGGCGCCTGGAGGGCACCCTCCTGCCGCTCGTGGGGGGGTGAGCGAGACGCGGTCGAGGCTTGGACCCATCGGTCTGAGCCGCCTCCCCTAGAGTGGAGGGATGCGTCGCGCCCCTCTGCTGACCGTCCTCGCCGCCATCGGCTTCGGCCACTCGGCCGTCCAGCTGGGCGGTCCCCGGCCCCGTGCGCTCGTGCTGGAGCTGCACGCCCTGGAGGCGGTGCGGGATCCGCTGCCCTTCTTCGCCCAGCTCACCGTGCACCACCCCGGCGAGGTGGCCGGCGACCTCGAGCTCGAGGAGCTGAGGGTCGAGGCCGACGGCGAGGTGCTCTGGATCGAGCCGCTCGGGCTGACCCTCCAGGGGGACCCCGAGTACGGCCGGCTGCAGTCGCTGATCGAGCGGCTGCCCGCGGAGCTCGCCTGCCGCCATGGCGCGGGCGCTCACAACGGGCACGACCCGGCGACGGCCCACCACGACCACGCGGGGCACGAGCGGGTCTACAGCCTGCCCGGCGAGCCCCTGATGACCATGGCCGAGGGCCTCGACGCGATCGAGACCCTGCCGCGCCGGATCCTGGCGATGCAGGAGGACATGGGCAACGGCGGCCCGGTGTCGTTCGTCCAGCCGAGCTTCCTGCTCCCCGCCGACCAGATGCTCGCCCAGGACGCTCCCGCGGGCGCCGAGGTCGACTACCGCATCGTGCTGCGCTACCGCACGGCTGGCGGGAGCGTCGAGGAGGCGGTGGTCGAGCGCTCCCTGGTGCGGCTCGCGCCGCTGATGGGGCTGCCGGGCGGGAGCCAGCTGACGGGCGGCGGCCTGTCGATCTGGGACGGCGACCTGCACGTGCACTCCTGCCACGGCGAGGCGGCGGGCGCCTGCGCCCCCTCCGACAACTGCACGGCCGAGAGCTTCCAGCTGTCCGGCTCCTTCAGCTACGCGGAGCTCAAGACCCAGTACCAGGCCCTCGGCATGGACTGGTTCACCTCCACCGACCACAGCTACTGCGTCGACACGGACGCGGAGTACGCGGCCGTCGTCTCCGAGTGCGCCGCGATCACCGACGGGAGCTTCCTCGCGATCCCCGACATGGAGCTCTCGAGCGAGGAGGAGGGGCCCCAGGTGGGCTCCGACGTCGGGGACCTGCTGTGCCTCCTCGGCCCCTCGGCCAACCACATGGGGGCCCACGGGATCAGCAGCCGGATCTACGGCGGGGACAGCGGGCTGCTCGGCTTCTGCAACGGCCTCTTCTCCGACGCCCTGAACGGCTTCCAGGCGAACATCGGGGAGGTCAACGCCCAGGGCGGCTACGCCATCGCCAACCACCCCGACGGCGGGAGCTTCGGGTGGAACAGCCGGGCGCTGACCGTCGGCCAGGAGGCCGGCGGCCTGCACGGGGTCGAGGTCTGGAACGGCAGCCTGGTCACGGGGCAGGGCGGCAACGTCGGGGCCTGGGTCGACTGGATGCTGGACGGTCGGCGGCTGTACGGGTACTCGGGCAGTGACACCCACGACGAGGCCTTCGACTTCGGCGCCAACCGCGCCGTCGTGGACGGGCCGCTGACCATCGCCGGCGTCGAGGGCGCGCTCCGCGCGGGCCGCTGCTTCATGTCGAACGGCCCCGCGCTCGTCATCGAGGCCGACCTGGGCGGCGTCACGATCCCCATGGGCTCGGTCCAGTCCGTGCCGAGCTCCCCGCCGGCGCAGCCGGTGCGCGCTCGCGCGCTGCTGAACACCGGCCTCGCCGGGACGGTGACGCTGTTCGCCGGCGCCGTGGGGGACTCCTCCGAGACCGTCCTGCTCACGCAGTCCGTCG
>WTJQ01000136.1 GCA_011524785.1 Planctomycetota bacterium
CGCGGGCAGGCTCGACGCAGGTCAGCGAGCGCTTCTTCGCCGCCAACCCCTCGAAGAACGGAGCGCGGATCCTCCAGCGCATCGACCTCACCCCCCTCGCGGAGGACCTGGCGGCCGGCTGTCAGGTCGAGGCCGGCTGCACCCTGGGCGGACTTCCCGGCGAGGTGACCGGCCTCCGCGTGCGCGTGCACTTCTTCGACGCGGAGGGCGAGGAGGTCGCGGACCTCCAGCTGCAGATGGGGAAGGACGGCCCCGTCGCTCCAGGGTTCCAGGGCAGCCCCTGGGTGGACCTCGAGACCACGGCACTCGTCCCGGCCGAGGCCCGCAGCGTCGAGTTCATCCTCGAGACGACGCCCGGCCCCGGGACCAAGGGGGGCTGGGCGGACGACCTGCGCCTCGTCCTGACGAGACGCTAGGCTCCTCCGCCGGGCCGAGTGGCCCGCCAAGAGCATGAGCAACACCTGGTTCCTGACGGGCGCCCTCGGCTGCATCGGCGCGTGGGTCACCAAGACCGTCCTCGATCGCGGCGACCGCGCCGTCGTCTTCGACCTGGGCGGCGACGCCCGCCGGCTGCGGGACCTCATGGACGAGGAGGCCCTCGCGCGGGTCGACTTCGTCCAGGGCGACATCACCGACGGCGCCGCGGTGCGCGGCGCGATGGAGGCTGCCGGGGTCACCCAGGTGGTCCACCTCGCGGGCCTCCAGGTGCCCTTCTGCAAGGCCGATCCCGCGGCAGGGGCGCGCGTGAACGTCCTCGGGACCATCCACGTCCTCGAGGCCGCCGCCGCCATGGGACTCCAGCGGGTCGTCTACGCCAGCTCGGCCGCGGTCTACGGCCCCCCCGAGGGCGAGACCCCGCCGGACGAGAGCGCGGCCCTGGAGCCGACCACGCACTACGGGGTCTTCAAGCGCGCCAACGAGGGGAACGCGCGCATCTACTTCCAGGACGGCGGTCTCTCCAGCGTGGGGATCCGCCCGCTCACCGTCTACGGGGTGGGCCGCGACCAGGGCATGACGAGTGGTCCGACGAGCGCGATGAAGGCGGCCGTGCTCGGGCGGCCCTTCGAGGTCGCCTTCTCCGGGGCGACGGACTTCAACTACGTGGCCGACACGGCCGCCGCGTTCGTCGAGGCCGCGCTGCGCGCGCCCGAGGGGGCCCACGTCTTCAACCTGCACGGGGACTCGGTCCAGGTGCAGCACATCCTCGACACCATCGCGCGCTTCGAGCCCGAGGGGGCCAAGGGCCTCGGCATCACCGGACCCGAGCTCCCGATCCCCCCCGCTCTCGAGGGCTCGGCCCTGGAGCGCGCGCTGCCGGGGCTGCCGCACACCTCCCTCGAGGACGGCATCCGCGAGACCCTCGATCGCTTCCGCGCGCTGCGTGACGCCGGCCGCCTCGACACCCGCGACCTCGACTGAGCCATGACCGACGCCCCGACCCCGACGCCCGCTGACGCCGACCTCGTCCTCAAGCTCTACGAGCTGCGGCGCGAGGAGGTCATGCGGGCCTCGCGCTCCACCGTGCTCCAGTGGCTGCCCAAGAGCGCGGAGGAGTGCGTCGCGATCACGCGCTGGGACCATCCGGACAACGCCGCCTACCGCCAGGTCTCCTCGTACTTCGAGATGGCCTTCGGGTTCGCGCGCCACGGCGCCGTCCATCCCGAGCTGCTGGCCGAGGGCTGTGGTGAAGGTCTCTTCCTGTTCGCCAAGGTGAGGCCCTGGCTCGCCCAGGTCCGCGAGGCGACCCGGACCGATGCCTTCCGGTCGGCCGAGTGGGTGGCCGAGAACACCGCCCGCGGCCAGGAGCTGATGCCGGCCATCGAAGCCCGGATCGCCAGTCTCCGGGACGCCTCCGCGTAGGCCCGGGAGGGGGTCGCCCGGACTGCCCGGTGCTCCTGGGGGCCGATGCTATAACAGGCTTTCGCGCCCGGAGAACGCCCTTTGACCGCATCCCAGCCCAGCTCGCCCCTCGCCCTCGCCCAGTGCGCGGTCCAGGTGCACCCGGCCGACAACGTCGCGGTCGTCAAGACCGGCCTCGCTGCTGGCACCGAGGTCGCGCTCCCTGAGGGGCGCACGGTGACCCTCACCCACGCGGTGCCTCCCGGACACCGCTTCGCGCTGAGTGCGCTGGCGGCCGGCGAGCTCGTGCGACAGTACGACTCCCCCATCGGCACGAGCCGCGGCATCGCCGAGGGTGAGGTCGTCACTCAGGAGAACCTCGCCCACGAGGTGCCGCTGGTCCGCGACATCCCCGAGGACCTCAGCAACCCCGAGCCGGACTACCTCGAGGTGGATGCGCGCGGGACCTTCCAGGGGATCCGGCGCCCCGACGGCCGGGTCGGCGTTCGCAACCTGGTGCTGGTGGTCCCGACCAGCATGTGCGCGAGCCACGAGGCCCGCGAGATCGCGACGCGCACCGAGTACACGGTCTTCGACCAGGACGCCTACCCGGGCGTCGATGGCGTCGTGGCCATCCCCCACAGCCGCGGCTGCGGGAACAACGACGGGCACCCCATCGAGCACCTCCTGCGGACGCTGCGCAACTACGCCGCGCACCCGAACGTGGGCGGCGTCCTGTTCATCGGGCTGGGCTGCGAGAAGACCGGGCTGGCGATGTTCGAGCGCTACCTCGCCAAGCACGACGGCCTCGGCTGGGACAAGCCGATGGCCAGCATCTCCATCCAGGAGTGCGGCGGCACGAAGGAGGCGGTCAAGCGCGGGGTCGCGGAGGTCACCAGCCTGCTGGAGGCCTGCAGCGGCGTCGAGCGCGAGGCGATCCCCCTCAGCGAGCTGACCCTGGGCGTGAAGTGCGGCGGCTCCGACGGCTTCAGCGGCCTGTCCGCGAACCCCTCCCTCGGGCACTGCGCCGACCTGCTGATCCGCTCGGGCGGCACGGTGATCATCACCGAGGTCCCCGAGTTCTGCGGCGCCGAGCACCTCTTCGCGGCGCGCGCCCGCGACGCCGAGGTCGCGCGCCAGGTCCACGACGCGGTCGACTGGTACCGCGCCCACGCGGCCAAGGTCGGCGCGAAGCTCGACGACAACCCGAGCCCCGGCAACGTGGCCGGGGGCCTGCTCAACATCACCATCAAGAGTCTGGGCGCCATGGCCAAGGCCGGCAGCACCCGGGTCGAGGGCGTGACCGACTACGCCACGCCCCCGACCGGCAAGGGCCTGTGGCTCATGCAGGGGCCGGGCTACGACCAGGAGAGCACCCCGGGCCTGGTGGCCGCAGGGGCGCAGGCCGTCATCTTCACGACGGGCCGCGGGACCACCATCGGCAACGCGATCGCGCCGGTGCTCAAGCTCGCCTCGAACACGCCCCTCGCCGAGCGCATGCCCGGCGACATGGACGTCTCGGCCGGCACGGTCATCGACGGCACCGAGACCATCGAGGAGGTGGGCACGCGCCTGTTCGAGCACCTGCGGCGCTGTGCCTCCGGCGAGGTCCTGGCCCTGGCCGAGGAGAACGGTCACCGCGAGTTCGGGTTCTGGGGCGGCGAGGCCGTCTCCCTCTGACGCCATGCCGAGCCGCACGCGCGCCATCGCGCTCACCGCGCCGGAGAGCTTCGAGGCCGTCGAGGTCGAGGTCCGCGATCCCGGTCCGAGCGACGTCGTCCTGCGCCCGACCGCCGTCGGGGTCTGCGGCACCGACTTCCACATCGCGACCGGCGAGGCCAACTACAACCTCGACGCCAGCGGCGAGCCCATCCCCCTCGACGTGCAGCCCCAGGTCCTCGGTCACGAGATCGTCGCCGAGGTGCTCGAGGCCGGCTCCGAGGTGACCGACCTCGCCCGCGGCGACCGCCTCGTGCTGGACCAGGGACTGAACTGCCTGTCCCTGAGCCCGGACGAGCCGTGCGAGTACTGCGCGACCGGGTTCAGCCACCAGTGCGAGAACTACATCGAGTACGGCATCACCGGCCTCGCTGGCGGGTTCTCGGAGCAGCTCGTCGCGCCCGCGGTGAACTCGATCGCCATCCGCTCGGACACGGACGCCGCCGAGTGCGCCATGACCGAGCCCCTGGCCTGCATCCTGCACATGGCCTCGCTGCTCGAGGCGGCCAATCAGCGCTACCGGATCAACGACCCCGAGGAGCG
>WTJQ01000244.1 GCA_011524785.1 Planctomycetota bacterium
GCTCAGGCGACCGCGATGCGATAGCCCTGGCCGATCACCGTCTGGATCAGGCCTTGGCCCTCGGGCGCCAGCTTGCGGCGCAGGCGCGTCACCTGGACCTCGAGCAGCTTGGTGCCCGGGTCCTCGTCGATCCCCCAGACCGCGCGCAGCAGGTCCGGGCGCGAGAGCACGCGGCCCCGCGCCCTCGCCAGGGTCAGCAGGACCTGGAACTCCCGCGGGCTCGTCTCCACGCGCCGCTCGCCGAGGCTGACGGTGCGCTCGGACAGGCTCAGCTGCAGCGGACCAACCCGATAGGTCGGCAGCCGGTCGTGCCGGCGCAGGACCGCGGCGATCCGCGCCGAGAGCTCCTCCGGACGGAAGGGCTTCTGCAGGTAGTCGTCAGCCCCGAGCTCGAGGCCGCGGACGCGATCCGGGACCTCGTGCTGCGCGGACAGGAACACGACCGGGGTCGCGTCCCCGGCGGCCCGCAGCCTCTGCAGCACGTCCCAGCCGGTCCTGTCCGGCAGGCCCACGTCCAGCAGGACGAGGTCCATCGACAGCTCCTCGTCACCCAGGAGCTCCTCGGCCTCGGCGGCGGTGTGCGCGCAGAAGACCTCGTAGCCCTCGGCCTTCAGCGCCCGACGGACGAACGAGCACACGCCCGGATCGTCGTCGACCAGGAGGACGGTGGCGTTCGCCTGCGGCTCGCGCTCCGCGGCACCGCGGACCTCCGTCCGCGGGCCGGCCTGCGTCTTGGGGAGCGCCATCATCAGCGGATCCCGAAGCGCTTCAGCTTCCGGTAGAGGGTGCTCTTGCCCAGGTTGAGCAGCTTCGCGGCCTCCAGCTTGTCCCCGCCCGTCGCATCGAGCGCTCGGAGCAGGACCTTCATCTCGTAGTGGTCGAGGCTGATGGGGTCCTCGTCGGTGATGGCCCACGGCGTCGGCTGGGGCGCGGACGTCCCGGGCGAGAGCCGCGGCGTCATCCCCGGGCCAGTGTGGGCGATCGAGCCGACCCACTCCGGCATCTCGAGCTCGCCGAGGAGGCCGGTCGCCAGGTGCTGCACGTCGAGCTCGCTGCCCTCGCAGCGCTCGGCGGCCTCGGCGAGGGCTCGCTCCAGCTCCTCGAGGTTCTGGTCCCAGTCCAGCTCGGTCAGGAGCTGGGCCGCCTGGGGCGAGAGGGTCAGGTAGCCCTTCGGACCCGGCGTCCGTGACAGGATCGCGCGTGCCAGCTCGGGGACGTCCTCCCGGCGCTCGGCCAGGGTCGGGACGTCCACGCGGTGGTGGAACAGGTGCCCGAGCAGGACCGGATCGAACTCGTCGCGGTCCGCGCGGTCCTCGAGGTCGACCGTGGTGGTGGCGATGATGCGCACCCCTTCCTCGCCCTGCGCGAACAGCCCCTCGTCGAGGTGCTGGCCGAGCATGGCCTGGACCTCGCGGTCCAAGAGGTGCACGTCCTCGAGCACCAGGGTGCCGCCGGCGTTGCTGCCGAGCAGCCCGCCCGCGCGGCCCTCCCGCACGTCCCCGAAGAGCTCGCGTCGCGCGGTCGCTCCGCCGTAGGCCCCGCAGCGGAAGGTGGCCAGGGCGCCCTGGGCGCGACCCGACCAGTGCAGGATGCGGGCGACGAGCTCGCGCTCGGTCCCGGCCTCGCCGGAGACGAGCACGCAGCCCGAGCGCGTGGCGACGCGCGTGACGGTGCGGCGGAGGCGCTCGGAGGCTTCGCTGGCGCCCCGAAGGGTCGCAGGGGTGTAGTGCTGGCGGGCTGCCTGCAGCAGCTCCTCGATCTGCCCCTGCACGGCAGGCGCGGCCTCGGCACTGGCCCCCTGCTCGACGGAGGTCTCGAGGCCGCGCTCGTGCAGCAGCAGCGCCCGGAGGGGCTCCCCCTGGGCGCTGGTGCCGACCGAGGCCGGGATCACGAGGGCGGACAGCTGGCGGTCCGGCACCTGGGCCGGGCCCCGCAGCTCGAAGCGCAGCGCCCGGCGCCCGCCGAGGTGGCTGTCGCGGACGAAGCGCTCGAGGCCGCTGCCGGGCGCGAGCTCGCCGAGCCGACGGCCGACGCAGCGCGGGCCGAAGATGCTCATGGCGCCCCGGTCGGCGTTGCGGACCGTGCCCGCCTCGTCGACGAGGATCAGGCCCGTGGGCGCCGGGACCGCGGAGCGATCCGCACCCTCGACCTCGCCCTGGACGCGCTCCTCGAGGCGGCGCACCTGGGAGGCGATCAGGCGGTTCTGGCTGCGCAGCTCGCGGATGCGGCCCTGGACGCGCTGGTGCGCGCGCAGGACGCTCTCCACGACCGCGACCTCGGAGCGGCCGAGGACCGCGTCACACCCGACCTCGTAGAGGCGCTGGGTGAGCTCTGCGGCGACGGTGCCCTGGCCATAGGCGAGCACGGGCACGCCCACGGTGGCGGGGTTCGACTTCAGGCGCTGGATGACCTCGCTGGCGGTGGTGCCGCCGGTGAGGCCCGCGGACAGGAGGACGAAGTCGGGGACCTCCTGCCTGGCTTGGACGAGTCCTTGGGCACCGGACTCCGTCACGAAGACCTGGTACCCGGCTTCTGCGAGGCGGCTCGAAAGGACAAGACGCTCGGCGGAGTCGGACTCCACGAGTAGTACTCGATTCACGTTGTTAATCTCCTTGGGCCCGCCAGCGATCGCGCCCCACGCGGACACCCGCGCTCTCTCAAGGGCAACGCTCGACGACGAGCATCCTCTTCTCTCTGCCGTGATTCTCGACAAGCGTGAGCAGTTCGTGTTGAACGAACTTCCCAAAATCGCAACGCCCGTTGAGATTGCTTCGAGGCTGAGGAAAACCCTGAATCCGGAGCGCGCGCGCGCCGTTGCAGCGCATCACGCACTCCGCGCAAAACGCCGCCAATCGTCCAAGGACGGGCGAATTCGCTACCTCACCGCGCGCGGCCTCGAGCAGGCAACTGCGGCCGTCGTCGCGAAATGGCGCGCCCGCATCCTGGGGAATTCCATGATGGGTCAAACCCTATGGGACGCCACGTGTGGGCTCGGCGCGGACTCGCTCGCGCTCCATGACGAGGGTCACGAGGTCGTCTCCTCGGACCTCGATCCAACGACGGCTTGGTGCGCGCGAGAGAACCTCTTGGAGGCTGGAATGAACGCGCGCGTGATCAGGTGTGACGCGCGCAGTCAGGCGGTTCGTGCGCAGTGGCTGCTGCTCGATCCGGATCGCCGCGTGGGCGGTCGTCGCACGCACGATGCCGACGCCTGGTCGCCGACCCTCGCGGAGGTCGCTGCACTGATGGAGCGGTTCGAGGGAGGATGCGTGAAGCTGGCGCCTGGGCTCGAGTGCCCGGAGGACCTGCTGAACGCGGGGCGCGCGACCTGGGTCAGCGTTCGGCGCGAGCTGAAGGAGCTGGGGCTGTGGTTCGGCGGGGAGGAGGGAGAGCCTGGCAGCCGCCAGGTCGTGTCCCTCTCCCGAGAGGGCGAGAGTCATGCGTTCGTCGCGGAGCCCAGGGACGTCGCGGCCTGGAGCCCTGAAGAGGCGGCGCGCATCCCCTGGCTCGCGGATCCGGATCCCGGCCTCGTGCGGAGCGGCCTGCTCGGGGCGCTCTGTGCCGAGGAGGGCGCCCGCCCCCTCGCCCCCCAGCTGGCCTGGGTCGGGAGCGAGGAGCGACCTCGCTCCCCGCTCCTCAAGGCCCGGCGGGTGCTGGGCTCCTGCCCGGTGGACCGCAAGCACGTCCGTCGCCTCCTTGCCGAGCACGACGTCGGTCCTCTCGAGGTCTGGAAGCGCGGCCATCCCGCGCCGGTCGAGGAGAGCGCGCGGCGTTTCCGGGGAACGGGCAGGCGCCGGGCCATCCTCGCACTCGGGCGTCTCGAGAAGGGACACCGGGCGTGGCTTCTCGACCCTGAGGACCGAGCCTGAGCACGAGTGCGAGTTCCCTCGAGTACCCGGCAGGATCGACCGGGAACCTCGGGGAGCCTCCGAGACCACGTCCAGGGCCCCTCCGGACGTCTCGGAAGGAGTGGTGGGCGATGAGGGAATCGACCCCCCGACCGTCTCGGTGTAAACGAGCTGCTCTACCGCTGAGCCAATCGCCCCCGAGCAGACCTGTGAGGGCCGCGGGTCGCCCTTAGTC
>WTJQ01000473.1 GCA_011524785.1 Planctomycetota bacterium
CTCCCCCAGCGCCACGAGCTGGGGGAGTACGAGCGCGTCCTGTGGCGCGGCCGCGTCCAGGTCCGCCGCGCCCGCCTCACGCTCGCGGGCGTCCGGGGGCGCGTGGCCGCCCTCGACGAGCTCGCCCGCTCGGCGGAGCCGGGCCTGCGGAGGATCGCCGTCCTGGAGGAGCACGGTCGGGTCCCCGCGGACCTCGCGGCCGGGGCCCGTGCCATGGCGGCACGCCTCGAGCGCCTGCGGTCGGTCGCGGCCGTCGAGGAGGCCGAGGCGGTCCGTGCCCTGGCCCTGGCGGCAGGGCTCGCTCCCGACGACCGGGCCCTCGAAGCCGTTCAGCCGGACCTGCTCGACGCCGACCCTTACGGCTCGCACTCCGCCGAGACAGCGGCTGCGGCTCGTCAGCATCCCGACCTGCGCGCACGCGAGCTGGCCTACGCCCTGGCCGAGGCGCGCGTGCGGGCCGTCGCCGCGCGGGCCTGGCCCGGCGTCGCGCTCGGACCGCACATCGGCGCGCCCGACGGCTCGCTCGATCCGCTCCAGTGGGGTGGCTTGCTGCGGCTGCGCCTGCCCTGGCCCTCCGCCTGGGAGGGTGAGCTGGCAGCCGCCGCCCAGCGCCGCGAGGCGGCGCGTGAGGCCTACGAGGACGCGGCGCTCGCGCTCGTTGCGGAGGCGCGCAGCGCCGAGGAGCGCGTTCGCTCGCTGGAGGCGCGCGTCGGCGCCACGACGGTGGTCCTCGACGAGGGCACGCGCGCGGTGTGGGATGCGACCACGGCCGCGTTCCTCGTGGCGCAGCGCGACGCGGGCGCGTGGATCGGCGCCCTCGAGCGCCGGACCAACGCGGCGGGCGCTCCCGCCATGGATGCCGCGGCCCTTGCGCTCGCCCGTCTCGACGTGGAGGCGGCACGCGGGCCGGTTGCGGCACCGCGCGCGCGGGCGACCGAGCGACGGTCGACCGAAGGAGGGGTCCGATGAGCCAGGTCCAGGGAGACATCGACCTCTCCGCGCTGTCCCGCTCCCCGGGGGAGCTGGAGCCGCCGCGCCGTTCGAAGCTGCGGGTCGTCCTGCCGCTGCTGATCCTGGGGACCTTCGCGGTCGTCCTCGGCAGCACCCTGCTCGACGAGCTGCGTCCCGCCGTGGAGGTGCGCGTCGTGCGGCCCGAGCGGGTGGACGCCAGCGCCGCGGCGGTCCCTGCCGGTCGCCCGCTGGTGCAGGCCGCGGGCTGGGTCGAGCCGGACCCGTTCCCGCTGCACGCGTCGACCCTGGCCGCGGGAGTGGTGCGTGAGGTCCTGGTCCAGGAGTCGGACCGCGTCGAGGCGGGACAGCCGGTGGCGCTGCTCGTGGACGAGGACGCGCGCCTGGCCGTTGCGCGCGCTCGCGCCACTCGTGACCAGGCCGCAGCGACCCTGGCCACGCGCGAGGTCGAGCTCGGCATCGCCAAGGAGCGCTTCGAGGCGGGCCTCGAGGTCACCGAGGCGGCGCGGATCGCGTCCTCGGAGCTCCAGCAGGGCCAGGCCATCGCGGCCAAGCAGCGCGCGGCCGTCGTCGAGGGGCGGGCGCGCCTCGAGCTGGCCCAGGAGGAGCTCGTCGTGCAGCGGGACCTCGAGGCGCGCGGCGCGTCGGGGCTGCGTCAGGTCGAGATCGCGGAGGCCGCGGTGCTGGAGGCCGAGGGGCGCCTGGCCGCTCTCGAGGCGGAGGTGCTGCGGGCGGAGCGTGAGGTCGACAAGGCGCGGGCTCGCGACGAGCGGACCCGGCGCGACCTGGAGCTGCGGTTCGAGGATCGGCTGCGTCTGGACTCCGCGGGGCCGGCCGTGGCCCTTGCGCGGGCGCAGCTGGAGGCGGCCGAGGCCGCCCTGGCCGAGGCGGAGCTGGCCCTCGAGCGCATGGTGGTGCGGGCGCCGGCTGCTGGCGTGGTGCTGGAGCGCCTCACCATGCCCGGGATGGTCCTCGACGCGAGCGGTCCCAGCCACGTGGTGTGCTCGCTCTACGACCCCGCCTCGCTGCGCGTCCGCGTCGACGTCCCGCAGGCCGAGGTCGAGCAGCTCTTCGTCGGGCAGCGTGCCGAGATCCTGACCCAGGCCAAGGGACGCAGCGCCTACGCGGGCGAGGTCCTGCGGATCGTGCAGCGTGCCGACATCCAGAAGGTCACGCTCGAGGTCCAGGTGCGGGTCGAGGACGGGGATGCGTGGATCCGGCCCGACATGCTGGCGCAGGTGCGGTTCCTGTCCTCGGGCGAGGCCGCGCCCCCGGGCTCCGCCGCCGCGGGCGGCGAGCGCGTCCGGATCCCCGCGGGGCTCGTGGAGGGCGGCGCGGTCTGGCTCCTCGATCCTGCCCGAGGCGTCGCGCAGCGCCGGGAGGTGGAGGCCAACGAGCCGGTCGACGGCTGGGTCGTCGTCCTGGAGGGCCTCGACCTCTCCAGCAAGGTGCTCGATCCCGGCGCGGCGCTCCTCGCGGAGGGCACCGCCGTGCGCGTGGTCGAGGGAGGTGTCCAGTGAGCTTCGCGGAGCTGCACGGCGTCACCAAGCGCTACACCAAGGGCGAGCACGTGGTCACGCCCCTCGACGGGATCGACCTCGTGGTCGAGCAGGGGGAGTTCCTCGTGCTGCTGGGACCCTCGGGCTCGGGCAAGACGACCCTGCTCAACCTGCTCGCGGGGATCGACCGCGCGACCGAGGGCAGCGTCGTCGTGGCCGGCGCGGACCTGCAGGCCGAGCGTGGCTCGAGCCTCGCGCGGTGGCGCGCCCGCAACGTGGGCTACATCTTCCAGCAGGCCAACCTCGTGCCGGTCCTGACCGCCTACGAGAACGTCGAGCTCCCGCTGCTCCTTCAGCGCCTGAGCGCGAAGGAGCGCCACGCGCGCGTGGCCGTCGCGCTGCAGGCCGTGGGGCTCTCCGACCGGGCGACGCACCTGCCCCGTCAGCTCTCGGGGGGCCAGGAGCAGCGCGTGGCCATCGCGCGCGCGCTGGTCGCCGACCCCCCGCTGCTGGTGGCCGACGAGCCGACCGGCTCGCTCAACTCCGAGTCCGCGGAGGGGATCCTGACGCTCCTCTCTCGGCTGCACGCGGAGCAGGGCAAGACCGTGGCGATGGTCACCCACGACCCGAACGCGGCGCGCTTCGGCACCCGCGTGCTACGCCTCGACAAGGGCCAGCTGGCGGAGGACGCCCCGGGAGGCCGCGCATGAGGTTCCTGCGGCTCGTCCTGAAGAACCTACGCCGGCGCCCGGCACGCACGGGGCTGACGGTCCTGGGCGTGGCGAGTGCGCTGCTGCTGTTCGTCCTGGTGGAGAGCCTCTCCGCCGGTCTCGAGCGGTCCTTGAGCGGCACCGAGGCAGCGCGCACGCTCGTCGTGTACCGCAAGAACCGCTACTGCCCGCAGACGAGCTTCCTGCCGGAGTGGTACGCGACGCGGATCGCCGAGCTGGACGGGGTCGAGACGGTCCTGCCGGTGAAGGTGTTCCTGAACAACTGCCGCGCCAGCCTCGACCAGATCACCTTCCAGGGTGCGCCGGTCGAGACGCTGCTGGAGGCGCGCTCGATCGAGGTGGCCGACGGCGATCTCGGGGCCTTCCGGCGAGAGCACGACGCGGCGCTCGTCGGGCGCGACTTCGCGGCGCGCAAGGGGCTGGCCCCCGGGGATCGCTTCCGCTTCGGCGACGTCGACGTGAAGGTGCGCGGGGTGTTCGAGTCCGAGGAGCGGACCGAGGAGAGCGTGATCCTCACGCACCTCGAGTTCCTCCAGCGCGCGGGCCCCGTGAACCGCCTGGGGACCGTGACGCAGTTCGAGGTGCGCATCGCGCCGGGAGCGGACGGCGAGGCGATCGCGCGGACGATCGACGAGGAGTTCCGCACCGCCGAGGAGCCCACGGACACGCGGCCGCGGGTCGCGTTCCTCGACTCGGCCACCCGCGACCTGCGCGAGATCCTGCGCTTCGGGCGCTGGCTGGGCATGGCCTGCGTCCTGGTGGTGCTGATCCTGGTGGGGAACACGATCCTGATGAGCGTGCAGGAGCGCGTCCGGGAGCTGGGCGTGCTGCGCGCCCTCGGCTTCCCTGAGGGGACCGTGGCCGGGC
>WTJQ01000030.1 GCA_011524785.1 Planctomycetota bacterium
GTCGTGCAGCTCCCCGAGTAGGTGCCCGAGGGCCGTGGGGTCGAGGCCGGGAAGGCCGTCGCGTGCCGGTCGGGTCTGGTGCTCGTCGACGAGGACTCCCGCCGTGGGGATCGACACGACGAGCCGTGCGCTGGTGCCGCGATCGGCCGAGGCCCGGCGCAGCAGGACGGGGCGCGCGGCGGGCAGTCCGTGCTCCTCCAGCCGACCGAGGCTGGTCCACCAGGCCTCGGCCTCCTGCAGCTTCAAGGCTGGCGAGCGCAGCCAGCGCCCGTCCGCGGGTTCCCGGTGGCGCCAGCCCGCGCCTCGGGGAGCGCAGCTCCCACTCTCTCGGGTCCACCGAGCGTCGCGCCGTGCGCCCTGCTCCCGCCGCCGACCGCGCAGGTCGGCCTCGAGGGCGGCCGGGTCGAGCTCCATCCCCAGGCGCTGGACGAGTCGGGTCGCGAGCCAGCCACGGGCGCGTTCCCCGAGCGACTCCCGCAGCCGCGATCCGCTCTCGAGGAGGAGACGCTCCACCTGGCGGATCGAGAGGGGCCGTCCGAGCCCATCCCGTCCGACGTCCACGAGCCAGGCTCGGCCCGCGGGATCCAGGAGGACGTTGCCCGGGTGGAGGTCCGCGGGGCGATGGCCCGCGCGGCACAGCGCGAGCCCGAGCTCGAGCAGCCCCTGCAGCTCTCTTCGGTGCAGGGGCCGGCGCGCGAGAAGAGCGCCGAGGTCGACAGCACCCTCGACCTCCTCGAGCTCGAGCTCCCAGCAGCCCGCGCGCCTGCGGACGCCGACCGGCGCGGGGGCTGCCACGCCACGGGCGCGGAGCCGCCGGAGCATGCGGGCCTCCCGCAGGGCGCGCAGCGGATCCTTGCAGGCATCGAGGAGGCCGGGCGCGTGGAAGCGCTTCACCACCGTGCCCTGGCCCGAGCGGAGCACGGTCCGCTTCGTCCCGCGCTTCAGCAGGACCTCGGGGGGGGAGGCGAGGGCGCGATCCATCGGGGGTGCGCCCGTGATGCTACTCGGGCCCCGGGAGACGCGGCACCGGGGGCCTCCGCTAGACTCTCGCCCACTTGAAGCTGCAGGCCTACATCCTGCGCCAGATGCTGACGGCGCTCCTGTTCGGCGTGGTCTCCATCGTCGTGCTGGCCGTGCCCGGGGTGGCGGTGAACGCGGTGCACAAGCTGCCGGCGGCCGACGCCGGCCTCCTGGCGGCCTACCTCCCGACCGTGCTGCAGACCCTGGCGCCCTACGTGCTGCCGCTCTGCTTCCTGCTCGCCGTGGTGGGGACCTACGGCCGCCTGGCTGCCGACCGCGAGTGGACCGCGATCCAGATGGCGGGCTTCCACCCCCTCGGCCGGCTCCTGCCCGGCGTCGCCCTCGCGGCCGCCCTCTCCGGTACGACCTGGTGGCTCTTCGCCGAGCAGGTCCCCCGCCTGAAGGCGGACCAGAACGCGCTGATCGCACGCGGCCTGGAGCGCACCCTCTCGAACCTCCCGCCGGGCCGGACCACGGTCGAGTTCCACGGGTTCTTCCTCCGGGGCGCCTGGCGCGACCCGCGTGACCCGGACATCTGGCACGACGTCTACATGCGCCGGGCCGAGGAGGAGCCGAGCGACCGCATCGACCTCTTCGCGGACCGCGCCCACATCCGCACCGAGGGCGGGGCCCTGCGGGTCGACCTCGACGGCGTGCGTGCCGTTGCTCCGGGAGCCGGGGTGCGCTCCGAGCAGGGCTCGGTGCAGTACGCGATCCCGCTGCAGGAACTCGTGGCGCCGCGGCGCTCCTCCGGCGTGCCGCGCCCGCGATACCAGACCGTCGAGGAACTCCGGCGCAGGATCGAGCACGAGAGTGACCCCGTCAGGCGCCGGCGCCTCGAGTACGAGGTGCACAAGCGCGCCAGCCTGTCGGTCGTCTACTTCCTCTTCCTGCTGCTCGGCGCGCCCACGGGGCTGATCCTGCGGAGAGGCAACCAGCTGGCCGCCCTCGCGATCAGCTCCGGGTACGGGATCGGCTACTACGCGCTCTCCATGAACCTGGGAGCCGAGCTCGCGGGGCACACCGACCTTCCGGTGCTGCTCGTGGCCTGGGGGCCGACCGCGCTCGGGGCCCTCGCCTCTCTTCCCCTCCTGCGCGCGGGGCTGCGGCGATGAAGGGCTCCTCCTCCAGCATCCGCCTGCGGTGGGGCGGCCGGCTCGACCGCTACGTGATCAGCCACTTCGTGGGGTCCTACGGCACCGCGCTGTTCCTGGTCGTGGGGCTGTACCTGGTGCTCGATATGGCGAGCAACGTGGGGGACTTCCTCGCGCCCGAGCGCGAGGGTGGGGCCGCCACGGGGTCCAGCGACCTGCTCCGCTACTACCTGCTCCAGGTGCCCTTCCTGTTCCTCCAGGTGGCGCCCTTCGTGACGCTGCTCGCGGGCATGTTCACGGTGAACCGGCTCCTCAAGAAGAACGAGGTGACGGCCATCCTGGCTGCGGGCGTCAGCGCCCAGCGCCTGACCGGTCCGATCCTGCTCGTGGGGCTCGTGCTCTCCGTGGGGATGTTCGTGCTGCGCGAGACCCTGATCGAGGCGCTCGCGGACGAGCGGGATCGCCTGCACTGGAGCCTGGTCGAGGGCGCGGGCGAGCGCTCCTACGACAACGTCGTGGTCCACGGCGAGTCGGGCAGCCTCGTGTTCCTCGAGGAGTACTTCCCCGAGGGCCGGGGCGAGGGAGGCCCCGAGGCCGACGGCGTGGTGGCGATCCTCGCCGATCGCGGCGACTACGCCCGCCTCGACGCAGCGCGGGCCACCTGGATCGGCGGGGGCTGGCAGCTGGAGGGCGGCGAGCGGCAGGAGCTCGGAGCCGCGGCGGCCTCGGTGCCAGTGGACCGCCTCGAGGAGGTGGAGGACCTGGGCCTGGACCCCGAGCTGGTCCTCACCTACCGGAGGGCCAGCCACGAGCCCCTCGAGCTCTCCTTCGCCGAGGTCGGTCGTCTGATGCAGCGGGAGCCCGAGGACATGACGTACCGCACCCTGTGGCACTACCACCTCACGTTCCCCCTGGCGAACGTGATCCTCCTGCTGGTGGGCCTGCCCCTCCTGTTCCAGTACGAGCGGGGACGCGGCGCGGAGCGCCTGGCCCTCGGCGGGGTGCTGTGCGTGTTCTTCTTCGCCGCGGACTTCGTGTTCCGGAACCTCGGGCTGGCGGGGGGCCTCTCGCCCCTCCTGGCGGGCTGGACCCCCGTCCTGGGCTTCGGGAGCCTGGGGGTCGGGCTCTTCGGGGGGATGCGCCCCTGATCCGCCCCGGGGCTTGCCCCCCCCCCCTCCGGAGCCTTCCATTGGGCCCCGGGAAGATCCTCGCCCGCCGAGCGTCGCTCTCCCTGCGCCACCATGAAGGTCCCCTCCAGCCCGCTGCCCCTGCTCCTGGTCCTCGCTGCGTGCAGCAGCACCCCTGAGGCCGAGGCCGTCCGCTCCGTGGACTGGCTGGTCGATCACGGCCGCTACGCCGAGGCCGTCCAGGCCGCCGCCCGCGCGCTGGAGGCCGACCCGACCTCGGCGTCCGCCGCCGTGGCCCACCGCCGCGCGACCATGGCCTGGCACCTGGCCGACGGTCGCCGCAAGACCTTCGACGGCGACGACATGGCGGCCCTGGAGGCCTTCGGGGCCGCCCGCGACCTCGAGCCGGGCAACGCGGTCGTCGACGCCTGGATCGAGAAGACTCGCCGCAAGCTCGCGCGCACCTGGCTCGACCGGGGCCTCGAGGCTCAGTCCGAGCAGCGCCTCGAGGACGCCCGCGAGGCCTTCGAGACCTCCCTCGGCTTCGACCCCGAGGAGGACGAGTCGGCCATCGGGCTCGCGGCCGTCTCGCTCCTGCAGGCGTACCGCGAGACCCTGGGCGAGGACTACTACGACCAGGGCGTGCGCGCGGTCAGCGAGTGGGAGTACGAGATCGCCCGCAGCCGCTTCGGGGCCTCGAGCAAGTACCGCCCCGGCGATCCCAAGCCCGAGCGCCGGGTCGGTGAGGTCGAGCGTGAGCTGGCTCGCAAGCGCACGACCCAGGCGCTGCAGCTGGAGGCCGACGGCCTCCACGCCG
>WTJQ01000262.1 GCA_011524785.1 Planctomycetota bacterium
CTGGGAGCCCGCGGGCCTCGAGGCTATCGAGGATCGCCTGGAGCAGCTCCGGGGGCAGCCCCTTCGCCGAGCCCGGCCGCGCGCCGGCGTTGACCAGGACGAAGGGCTCCTCGACGCCCAGCTCCTGCAGCAGGACCAGCGCCCGGTCCCGGGCCTCGGGAGCGACGGGTAGCCTCGGGGTCGGGTCGTGGACCGCGGCCCCGAGCTCGGCGGGCAGCGCGCCGAGCAGCTCGCGCGCGGTCGCGGAGAAGGGCCGCGGCGTCCGCGCGAGCCGGCCCCAGCGATGGGCCGCCCGGACGGCGTGGCTCGCCAGCAGGGCCCGGCCGCCCGAGGCGCCGCAGGCGATCACGGGGACCCCGGCCCGGCGCACCGTCCAAGCCGTGCGCGTCGACCCGTCGAGAAGGAGGGCCCCGTCGTGCCCTCGGGCGACCTCGGCGCGGAGCCTCTCGCCACGGGCCATCGGGGCACGCTGCGGAGCCGGGCCGAGGACCGTTGCGAGGAGCTCGAGCCAGCGCGCGGGGCCCGCCACGGTCAGGCGCTCCCCGTGGGTCCTCGCGAGGGCCTCCACCACGGGCGCCGCCATCACGGCGTCGCCGAGCCAGTTGGGCAGCCGCACGAGGAGCCGCGGACCAGGCCCTACCTCGGCCGAACGCGACGCCCCGGACCCGGCGACCGCGAGCGGGACCGGATCCGAGGCGTCGCCCATCGGACTGGAGGAAGGCCCAGCCCCGTCAGGGACGACGAGGCCCAGGAGGCCCGCCGCGGCGGCGTACCGCTCCCCGAGCGGAACCTCGAGCGGGCGTCCTGCCAGGGCGCTCGGCACCAGGCCGTCGGTCAGGAGCGGGCCGCATCCGTCCAGGGCGAGGCCGGCGACGCGAGGGACGCGCGCCCGGCGAGCCGCTCGCGCGGCGGCGCGCGTCGGCTCCAGCAGGAGGACGGCGTCCGGCAGCAGCTCTTCGAGCAGGCCGCTCTGGAGCTCGCCCCTGGGCATGGACCGGATCGCGCAGTCGAGCCCTGGAGCCTCCCGCAGGCGGTCGGCGAGGTCGGGGGCCGCCAGGGCGGTCACGCGCCCCCACTCCGGGGCCGCGCAGGCGGCCTCGATGACCGGGAGCGCTGCGGCCAGGGCGGCGTCTCCCACGGGCAGCTGGATCGCGAGGTGACGGGGTCGCTCCTCGACGGCGCCGTGGCGCGGCCAGTGCCGCTCCATGCGCACCCGCCGCTGGCGCACGGACCGCAGCACGGCGGGCCTGCGCTCGGGCGCGAGCGGGAGCTCCCTGCAGTACGCGCCCCAAGCCAGCTGGCCAACGCTGGACCCGAGTGCGCGCGGGAGGCTGTGGAGGACGGCCGCTAGGTCCTTCGCGGCCCAGCGGCCAGGCCGCAGCGGCCGCCGGAGCACGCGGCCGGCATCGAGGAGGACCAGCCCCCCGTCCTCCCGGACGAGGACGTGCTCGATGTACAGGTCGCGGTGGAAGAGCCGTGCCCCATGGAGACGGGCCACGAGCGCCCCGAGCGCCCGCGCGAGGCGCGCCCGCTCGGAGGCGGGAGCCGAACAGAGCGCCTCGGGGAGCGTCCTCGCCCCCTCGATCCCCTCCATGGCCAGGACCGTCCTCGAGCCCGCCCGCCCCACGGCGAGGGCCCGAGGCGCCTCCACGCCGGCCTCGCGCAGCCAGGCGAGGCGCTGGGCCTCCCCGTCGGCCGGGGACCCGGTCCCCTCGAACTCCTTGTGGATCAGACCGGGAGCAGGTCGGGCCGTGCGTCTTCCTGGGACGCTGCGGAGGGTCCGGCCCAGGGGCTCGCGGAGCGCCTGAGCGACCAGGTCACCGACGACGTCCGGAGCCGGCGCATGGGCGGGCCACCCGTCCGAGGGCGAGAGGAGGCGCACTGCGGCGTTCGTCGAGGCCTCGGCTCCCACGGCGCCATGGAACCCGAACCCCGCGTGGGTTGCCAGAGGGCGCCCGGGTTCCAACCCGATGCACGGTGGAAAAGCGGCAACTCATCGTTCCTCTGGGCTTCTGGGGATGGCACCAATAGGGGCAGGGCCCCGTGCCCGCGTCCATCCCCCCCATCCTCCGAGCGCACCCGGCCGAACCATGACCTCCGGAGCCACGATCAGCGATCCCAAGCTGCTGGACGAGTACAACCCCTTCCTGTCGATGGCGAAGGGCTTCGACCAGGCCGCCGACATCCTCGGGCTCGACGAGGGCCTCCGCGAGGTGCTCCGCCAGCCCGAGCGCGAGCTGAAGGTCTCCCTGCCGATCCTCATGGACGACGGCAGCGTGAAGGTCTTCACGGGCTATCGGGTCCAGCACAACTTCCTCCGCGGCCCGTGCAAGGGAGGGATCCGCTTCTCGCCGGACGTGAACCTCGACGAGGTGCGGGCCCTCTCGGCCTGGATGACCTGGAAGTGCTCCGTGGTCAACCTGCCCTTCGGCGGGGCCAAGGGCGGCGTCATCTGCGACCCGCGCGAGCTCTCCGAGGGCGAGCTGGAGCGACTCACCCGGCGGTACACCGTCGCGATCATGGACATCCTCGGTCCCGACCGGGACGTGCCGGCCCCCGACATGAACACCGGGGAGCAGACCATGGCGTGGATCATGGACACCTACTCCATGCACGTGCGCCGGACGACCACGGGCATCGTGACCGGCAAGCCCCTCGCCATCGGCGGCAGCCGCGGGCGCCGGGAGGCCACGGGCCGCGGGGTGATGATCGCGGCCAACCAGGCCCTGCAGCTCAAGGGCTGGCGTCCGGAGGACACGCGCGTCGTGGTCCAGGGCGCGGGCAACGTGGGCGGCATCGGCGCGCTCCTGATGCACCGCGAGGGCTACCGCGTGGTGAGCATCTCCGACATGTACGGCGCCATCCACAGCGAGCGCGGGCTCGACATGCCCGCCGTGATGGCCTGGCTGCGCGACCACGGGCGCCTCGAGGGCTTCCCGGACGCCGAGTCGGTCACCCACAAGGAGCAGCTGGAGCTCGACTGCGACCTCATGGTCCCGGCCGCCACCGAGAACCAGATCACCTCGCTCAACGCGGACAAGGTGAAGGCCAAGCTGATCGTCGAGGGCGCCAACGGCCCGACGACCGCCGTGGCCTCGGCCGCCCTGCACGACCGCGGGGTGATGATCGTGCCCGACATCCTCGCCAACGCCGGCGGCGTGACGGTCTCCTACTTCGAGTGGGTGCAGGACCGCATGGGCTACTTCTGGACCGAGGAGATCGTGAACTCGCGCCTCGAGCAGATCATGGTCGATGCGTTCGACGAGGTGGCCGCCGTGGCCGAGCAGCACGACGTCTCGCTGCGCACCGCCGCCTACATCCTCTCGATCGACCGGGTCGCCTCCGTCTACCGCCTGCGCGGCGTGTTCGCATGACCCAGGCCCGCAAGCCGCGCTGGGGCGCCATGCCCCGCACCCCGCTGCTGGACGACGAGTCGCCGTTCAACACGATGATGAGCAGCTTCGACGAGGCTGCCCTCACCATCGGCCTGTCCGAGGACGAGTACCGCGTGCTGCGCAAGGCGGACCGCGAGGTGCAGGTCTCCGTCCCCGTCCGGATGGACGACGGGCACGTGGAGGTGTTCGACGGCTTCCGGGTCCAGCACAACACCGGGCTGGGCCCCTTCATCGGGTCCACCCGGATCGAGCCCGACCTCAAGCTCGACGAGCTGCGCGCCCTCGCCGGCTGGATGACCTGGAAGTGCGCGCTGCTCGGTGTGCCCTTCGGCGGCGCCTGCGGCGGGATCTGCGCCGACCCGCGCGACCTCAGCGTGGGCGAGCTCGAGCGCGCGGTGCGTCGCTACGCGGCCAACCTGATCGGCGACATCGGCGCCGAGCGCGACGTCTTCACCCCGGACATCTACGCGGACGAGCGCGTGATGGCCTGGATCCTGGACACGATCAGCAGCCACGAGCGCGCGACCTCGGCCTCGGCCGTGACCGGCAAGCCCCTGGCCCTCTCCGGGAGCGTGGGCTCGCGGGAGGCCGTGGCCCAGGGGCTCCTCGTCATCCTGCGCCTCGCGCTCCCCCACTT
>WTJQ01000062.1 GCA_011524785.1 Planctomycetota bacterium
GGGACACCTCCTGTGCCACCTGCCACGACCGCGGGCTCGGCTTCTCGGACGGGCGCGCGCGCGGTACTCGCGCACGATCGCTCGCGGGGCCGAGCGGACGCGGGTCTCCACGAACACGGGCTCGCCTCGCCCCAGGAGCCCCAGCCGCGGGCCCTCGAAGAGCAGCGCCAGCTGGCTCCGCGAGAGGAGCTGGGGCTCTCCGAGCAGCTCGACCTCCTCCAGCACGCAGCGGGGCCCGGCCTCGACGGAGAGGGTGACGACCCCCGCAGCGGGATCGAGCCGGAACGTGCACACGGCGTCGGGGAAGCCCGCCGCGCGGAGCGCGGCCTCCACGGCGAAGGCGGCGTCGTCGGCGTGGGCGGGATCCGGCCGGGCCTCCTCGGTCACCGAGAGCGCCAGGTCCTCGAGGTCGGCGGCGGCCGCGCGTCGCAGCTCGCGCTCGGGCAGCCCGAGCGTGCCCTCGAAGCGCGCCAGGGCCTGGCCCGGCTCCTCGGGCGATCGCACGGCCTCGAGGGTCGAGCGGCAGGCCGTCGAGCCCAGCAGCCCGACCGCGATCCACGCGCGGAGGAGCCTCATCGCAGGTCGAGGCTGAAGCGCAGCCCGGCGTTGTAGTCCTCGAACTCGTCGCGCTCCGCGACGATCCAGAGGTGGTCGTCGGCGAGCAGCACGGCGTCCGCGGTGCGGAAGCGAGCCTCCAGCGTGAGCAGCCCGGACTCGCTCACGTCACGCCCGCTCTCGAACTCGAGCCGGTCCGCGATGGAGCTGGCGTCGCCGGGATCGGCCAGCCACTGGGAGAGGAAGTCCTGGGCCACGTAGACCGTCAGGGCCTCGACGGCTCGCTGGGCGCCCGCGCTCGCGGGGAGGGTCCCCGTGACCACGAGCAGCAGCAGCTGGTCGGGGGGGAGCGACGGGATCGAGGAGAGCTCCACGCGCGGCTCCGCGATGTCCCCCAGCACGCGCATGGAGACGTCGTAGCCCAGCAGCCGCGACTCGCCCTGGACCTGGAGCTCGGGGAAGAAGGGGCTGCCGCGGGTGAACAGGAGCCGCCCCGCGACGAGGTCCATGGTCCCGCTGGGCAGCTTCACCGAGCCGTCCGCGAGGAACACCGACCCCTCGGGCAGCAGGCCGGCGCCGGTCCCGCCCAGGGCCAGGTCCAACCGCGCGTCGGCCCGCAGCACGTTGGTGCGCACCTCGATCGGCTCGAGGGTCGTGACCCGCAGGTCGAAGACCATCGCGGCGAGCGGCCCCTCGGGGAACGGGGCGATGTGGATCCCGGTCTGCTGGCTCTCGAAGGTGGGCGTGCCGTCGAGGGTCCCGAGCAGGTCGACGGCGCTGCGGTAGCGGCTGCTGCGCAGGCCGAGGGTGCCGGTCGTGCGCAACGCGTCGAGGGGGCCGGCCACCGAGAGGTCCGCGTCGGCCCGCAGGCGCAGCTGGGGATCGCGTGCGAGGAGCAGGTTCTGGCCCGCGAGCTCGAGGTCGAGCACCCGCGAGTCCAGCGCGTACGAGCCGTGGGCCGCGAGGGGCGCCGAGCCGACCTCGGCGTCGAGGCGGGCCAGGGTGAGCACGTCCTCTTCGAGAGTGAGATCGAGCGAGAGGGCCTCGATCGGCGGAGCACCGGCCGTGCGCAGCATGCCCTCGCGCACCGTGGCGGTGCCGCTCACGCGCGGCGACGCCACGGTCCCCTCGATGAGGGCCTGCGCGTCCAGGACGCCCCCGACCCGCCGCAGCCCGAGGTCCATGCGCTCCAGCCACGCGAGGTCGAGGCTGTCCAGGTCGGTCGTGACCTCGAGGCCCCAGGCGCCTGGAGTGCCCTCGCCCCGCAGCCAGGGCGAGAGGTCACCCGCGCCGCGCACCGTCCCCGTGGCCGTCGCGGCGAGCGCGCTCCCCAGGCGAGCCTCGAGAGCCTCGACGCGCATGTCCCCCGCTCCGAGCGCGAGCGCGGCGCTGACGCCGAGCCCATCGCCCACGCGGGTCAGGGGTCCAGTGCCCGCCACGGCGAGCTGGGGGGCTTCGAGCGTCAGCGCGCCCTCGGGGCGGCGCCAGCTGCCGGTCAGGGAGAGCGCTCCGTCGACGGGGCCCGTCAGCACGTCGTCCCCCGCGGGGAGCGGTCCGGAGCCGGGCCAGCGCACGAGGCCCTCGAGCCGGAGGGGCGCGTCCTCCCAGCCGGCACCTCCCGGCAGCGCGAGCTCGCCCACGAGGTCGGCCACGGTCACGGGGCCCTGGCGGACGGCGAGGGCCTCGAGGGCGAGGCGGCCGTTCGAGGCGCGCAGGTCGAGGTCGGCGTCGAGGAGCGGGCCGTCGGGCAGCGTCCGCGCGCGTCCGACCCGGCCCACGGCGCGCAGCGTCAGCTGAGCGCCAGCTCCCTCGAGGTCGACCTCGAGGTCCAGCCCCGCGACCTCGTACGGGACCGGCCTCCACGCCTGGAGCAGCGGCAAGGGGTCGAGGTCGCGCGTGGACGCGTGCAGCGTGGGCCCGTCCGGGCCCGCGCGCAGGTCGAGGACCAGCGAGCCGGCAGTGCCCTCGAGGGCGAGGCCCTCGACGCTCCAGCCGCTCGCCTCCTGCCGCACGCGGGTCGGCGCCACGAGGCTCAGCTGGGAGGCGTCGCCTGCGGCGAGTTCGAGCGCGTCCAGCTGCACGTCCAGCGCGCGCTCGCCCAGGGGCAGGGCGACGGTGGCTCGCCCCGAGGCCTGCAGGGTGTCGGTGCGGACCTCGATCCGCTCCGTGCGCAGGACTCCGGAATCCAGCGCGCCGCGGACCTCGACGGCGCGCAGGGGGAGGTCGGGCAGGGCGAGACCGTCCCCCGTCAGGGCGATGCTCCCCGTCGGCTGGGTCCACGGCCCGTCGAGGCTCGCGACGAGCTCGACCGCGCCGGCCTCCGCGAGCGCCGGGACCCACCGCTGCGGCTGGTCCGTGCGCACCTCCACGCGCACGTCCTCGAGGGTCCGGGTCGAGGCGGCCCAGCCGCCGGAGAGGTCCGCGACGCCGTCGGGATGCTCGATGCGCAGGCGGTCCACCTGGATCCTCTCCGCGCTCGCGGCTCCCTGCAGGGTGACCGCGCCGAGCGGGACGTCGGCCGTGACGACCTCCTCCCCGCTGGCGGTCGCCGTGAGGGTCCATGCCTCGAGGGTGCCGTCGAGGACGACGTCACTCGTGAGGGCGCCGCTCCAGGTGCCCTCCAGCCCGAGGACCTCCGCCAGGGGGACGAGGTCGGCGAAGGCGAGGGACGCGCCGAGCTCCAGGTCGACGCCCTGCTCCAGGTCCCAGGCCATGCGGCCGCCTCGAAGGGTCGCGCTGCCTCCGGCGCAGGCGAGGCTGCCGCCCTCGACCTGCGCCACGCCCTCGGCGAGGACGAGCGCCACGTCGTAGGCGTGGGGAGGGAGGGGGAGCTCGGCCCCGCGCAGGGTGCCGGCATCCGTCCCCTCCAGCGCGATGCTCCCAGCGGCCGTGGCGAGGAGTGCCGGGACGTCGTTGGCGAGCAGGTCGAGGTCGAGGGCCGCGGCCGCGAGCCGGTTCCCGGGCGCGCGCAGGTCGAGCTCGTCCACGCGCAGACGTCCGCCCTCGAGCGCCCCTCGCAGCTCGAGATCGTCGACCCTCCAGGGCCCCTGACGGAGGCCGCGTCCGAGGACGCGCAGGGTGGCTTCGCCGGCCGTGGCGTCGGCGAGGTCCACGTCGAGCACCGCGTCGAGGTCGACGGCTCCCGCGAGGTCGGTGGGGAGCCAGCCCTCCAGCCGCGAGCCGAGGGCGTCGAGGGCGAGCCCCCCGAGGTCGATCACGGCGCGCAGGCGGGTCCCGGCGAGCGAGCCCGTCAGCCGAGCGCGCTCCGCAGGTCCCTCCAGCCGCACGTCGAAGGCGACCGCGGGCCCCGCGGGCGTGAGGGTCGACGCGGCGACGAGGGGGGCTTCGTCGAGGGTGATCTCGGCGACCTCGAGCGCTTGTCCCGTCCAGGTGGCGTCGAGCCCCAGGGAGTGCTCCGCGTCCGCGCGGCGGACGACCCGCGGTCCGCCGG
>WTJQ01000381.1 GCA_011524785.1 Planctomycetota bacterium
ATCAAGGTGGGGGTGCTGGCGGACGCGGCCACCATCAAGCTGCACCGGCGCATCCCCTATCACGTCGCCATGGACCTGCTGCTCACCGGCCGCTGGATGGCGGCGGACGAGGCCATGCGCTGGGGGCTTGTGCGCGACGTGGTGCCTGCCGGGCAGCTCGTCGAGCACGTCCTCGAGGTCGCCCGGCTGCTCGCCGACGGCCCGCTGATGCTGCAGATGGTCGTCGCCGACGGCGCCAAGGGCGGCGAGTACGGCCGCGCGATGGAGATCTACGCGCAGATCCAGGCCGAGCGGCCCAAGGCCAGCGACGGCGTCCTGCAGCGCCTCGCGCTGGCGATCGCGCTCGAGCACGCGCAGCCGGTCAAGCAGCGCAGCGCCACCGGCGCGGAGGGCGCGCCCGAGCACGTCGACCCGTTCGCGCGGTACTGCCACTACGAGGCCGCCTACGAGGCCAAGGAGCTGGACGCGTGCTTCTCGCAGCTGTCGGTGTGGGACCTGCGCATGGTCGTCGACGGCGAGGAGCCGGACGAGGTCGCGGCGTGGGGGCGCGAGATGCTGCGCAGCTACCGCCCGGACCACGTGTTCAACAAGGACGACCGCTGGCGCTACGTCGGCGCCGTCGGCACCGAGATCCGCTACGGCTCGCAGGACAACAAGCACGACCGCGACGACCTGCAGTTCTTCCAGAACATCCTGATGAACGGCGGCGTCTGCGGAAGGCGCGCCTTCTTCGGGCGCTTCATCCTGCGGGCCTTCGGCGTGCCCACCACGGCGCGCCCGCAGCGCGGGCACGCGGCCCTGGCCCACTGGACCCCTGACGGCTGGGTCGTCTGCCTCGGCGCGGGCTGGGGCAGCGGTTGGACGAAGACGCGCTACGACCGGGACCTCGACTTCCTCGCCACGACCCAGGCCCGAGCCACCGGGGACGCGTTCCTCGCGGTCAAGCGCGCCCAGTGGATCGGGGACGTCATGGGGGAGCCGCGCACCTACGGCCTGCAGCGAGGCGAGCCTGCATTCTGGAACGCGGTCGCGCTCTACACGCAGCGCGCGCTGATCGCGGGGGCCGAGACCCTCGCTCCCGTCGGGGAGGACATCGCCGAGGCCAACGAGACCCGCGAGCGGATCCTCCTCGAGCCCGTGGCCTGGACCGAGGCCGACCGCGTCGCGTCCGTGGACGCGGAGGGCGTGATCACCCTGCCGGCCTCGGCGACCGCGAGCCCGACCCGGAGCACCGGCAAGATCGTCTTCATGGACAGCGTGCTGGGCGGCAAGCAGCTGCACTACGGCCGCAACGGCGGTCACCAGCCCTTCGAGTACGCGCTCGAGGTCGAGACCCCCGGCACCTACGCGCTGACGGCCCGGGTCGTGACGCCGAGCTGGAAGCAGAGCCTGCTGCTCGCGGTCAACGACGCGGCCTCGCCGGTCGAGATCCCGCTGCCGTTCACGGTCGGCATGTGGGAGACCACCGATCCGATCGAGGTCCAGCTCCGTGCGGGCACGAACCGGCTGCGCTTCACCCGGGAGGGTGAGGTCAAGGGCGTCACGATCAAGGAGTTCGTCCTCACGCCGGTGCGCAGCCGATGAGCCGCGCCCGGAAGCGCGGACGCGTCGGCTCTGGCCTCGTGCCGACGCTTGCGTTGGCGACGGCCACCGCTGCCCTGGCCCAGGTGCCCGCGAGGCTCCCGAGCCCGGACGGCCAGCCCGGCGACTCGAGCCTGCCGGTGCAGGTCTACGTCCTGGCCGGGCAGTCGAACATGGTGGGGATGGGGGACCTCGCCGGGGCCCAGAACCGCTACGCGGGGGCCTTCCTGTCCCCGGATCCTGCCGTGCCTGCGGGACGACTGGGGATCCACCGGGTCGGCGACTACCGGTTCGGTGCGCTCGGCGTCTTCCAGAGCGCAGAGCCCGAAGCGGAGCCCGGGGCCGTCGCCCTGCTGGGGAGTGAGGACTCTGGCCTCGAACGAGTCGCGCTTCCGCAGTACGGCTGGGCCACGACGCAGCTCCCTGAGTCAGGGGGACGGCGCCTGCGCGTCCGGGGCTTCCTGGAGGTCCCGATCAGCGGGCTCTACTCCGTGCACCCAGGCTTCGGGAGCAGCACGGCCAACGTGGCCCGCGTCGGGGACACCCTCGTCCACCAGCGCGGGGTCGAGGGGCGCGCGGCGACCCAGGACGTTCGACTCGAGGCCGGCCAGCGCACCCCCTTCGAGGTGGAGTACGCCGCGGGAGGATCGATGGCCCTCTGGCTGCAGCAGGAGGACCTCGCCGGCAACGGGGACCTCGAGGCCGTGGTCCGAAGGGATGGTCGGTTCCCGTGGCTGCTCGACGCGAGCGGCGCATGGTCCGTCCGCCAGGACGTTCGCTACCAGGAGGCGCGCCTGGCCGAGGGCGGCACGGGCTCCATGCTCTCCGCCACCTCGAACGGCAAGTCCATCGGCCCCGAGCTCGGCTTCGGCCACGTCATGGGGGAGTTCCACGAGGCGCCGGTCCTGCTCATCAAGACCGCCCAGGGCAATCGCTCCCTGGGGTTCGACTTCCGGCCTCCCTCCAGCGGCCGGACCGATCCCGACAGCGAGTGGGAGTCGGCGGAGTACGCCCTGATGTTGAAGGGCGTGCGCGAGACCCTGGCCCGCCTGGACGAGCTGGTCCCCGGCTACCAGGGCCAGGGCTACGAGCTGGCCGGCTTCGCTTGGTGGCAGGGGCACAAGGACGGGGGCTCACCCGAGGCGGTCGCCGCCTACGAGCAGCACCTCGTGCACCTCATCCAGGACGTTCGGCGGGACCTCGAGGCGCCGGACCTGCCCGTCGTGGTCGCCACGGTGGGCTTCGGGGGGGACGCGATGTCCGAGGCCCACCTCGGCATCCTCGACGCGCAGCTCGCGGTGGGGGACCCCGAGCGCCACCCCGAGTTCGCGGGCACGGTGGCCACGATCGACACGCGGCCGTTCTGGCGCAGCGTGGACGAGTCCCCACGGGACCAGGGGCACCACTACCACCGGAACGCCGAGACCTACATGCTGACGGGGGACGCCCTCGGGCGCGCGATGGTCGCCCTGAAGGGGGGCACCGCCGAGCCGCTCCCTGAGCCTCCGCGCTCGGGTCTCGCCGTGGCGCCGGCGGCCCCTGGCGCCCACGAGCAGCCCGCTGCGCAGGCGGCGCTCCGACCGATGCTCCTGGACGGCATCGCGTCCGAGTACGCCCGCGACCGGCGCTACGGGGAAGCGCTGCGGCGCGAGGCTCGGCACGAGGAGGCCGCGCGCCCGACCCAGTTCCTCCGCGACGCGATGTTTGGTCTCGCGAACGTCCACCGTGCCGCAGGCGAGACCGCGTACGACTGGAGACCCTTCGGGCCGGACCTCCGCGAGCGCGAGTGGCACTTCCAGAGCTTCGACCCGCCGGAGGCGCTGCCCCCGGAGAAGGGCCCGCGGTTCCGTTCGATCACCTGGCCCTCGGGGATGGAGGGCTGGCGCGAGCCGGGCTTCGATGCCAAGGCTGCCGGTTGGGGGACGGGGCTGCCTCCGTTCGGCCAGCTGGACGGCGAGCTCGTGCCGCTGTCCTCCAGCTGCGGCGCCGACTTCTGCGGGTGCTCCGTCGCACCGCGCACCCTCTGGGAGCACGAGGTCCTGATGCTGCGCGGGACCTTCGAGTTCCCGCCGCTCCGCCCCGACCGCCGCTACCGGCTCGTGGTCGGCGGCAGCGCCCACGTGGCGGCCGGCGAGGGCTTCACCCTGGCGGTCAACGGCAAGGTGGCGTTCGAGTCTCGCGACGGCGTCGGGCGGCGCCAGGGCGGACAGCCCCGGGGCGCCCGCATCACCCAGGAGCTGCGGGAGGAGTTCGCCCGCGGCCCGGTCACCCTCAGCATCCACAGCTTCCTGCGCACCAACACGCCCCGGGGGCCGATCCCGCCCCGCGGGCACCTGTCGGTCTGGGTGGAGGAGGCCGGGATCCCGCCGCTTCCGCAGGCCGAGGACGAGTGAGCACGACGGCCCCCTGGATTGGGAC
>WTJQ01000020.1:0-12630 GCA_011524785.1 Planctomycetota bacterium
CCCCGATGTGGTTGATGCCCACGGTCGTGTAGCCGAGGGTGTCGTGCAGGCGCTGGAGCGCCGCGCCGATCACCGTCGAGCGCAGGTGCCCCACGCTCATGGGCTTGGCGATGTTGGGCGAGGAGAGGTCGATGACGACGGTCTTCCCGGCGCCCTGGTCGGAGGAGCCGTACGCCTCGCCCGCGGCCAGCACCGCGCCGACGACGGTGCGCGCCAGCAGGGCGCGGTCCACGCGGAAGTTCAGGTAGGGCCCCGTGGCCTCCACGGAGATCCCCTCCAGGCGCTCCGCCAGCTGCGGCGCCAGCTCCGCAGCGATCGCCGGCGGCGCCTTGCGCAGGGCTTTGGCCAGGGGGAAGCACGGGAAGGCGAAGTCCCCCAGGTCCGGGTTGCGCGGTGACTCCAGCCGCAGATCCTCCTGGGGGAGGCCGGTGGCCGCGGCGAGCGCTTCGAGGAGGGCTTGGGTGAAGGCTTCCATGGGGTGGGAATGGGCTCCCGCGCGGCTTGTCTCGCGGCCGGAGCGGGCTGGAGAATACCGACCGGGAGGTCCTCGCACGGCGCTCGGCCCGGTGCCGCTCCTCCCTGCTCCCATGCGCACCCTCGTCCTGCTCCTCGTCGCGGTCGCCGCGTCCGCCTGCTCCGCGATTCCCGACGTGGACATCGATGGGGCCACCTTCGGGCTGACCGGGGGGCGGTTCGAGTCGCTGGACCTCCGGGGCGCCGCAGGGACGCCGAGTCCGGTGGACGGGGACCTGGGCGTCACCCTCGACGCCTCGGCTCGAACGCGGCTCACCAGCGGCTCCCGACTCAGCCCGTTGAAGGCTGGCATCCAGGGAGACCTCGGCCTCGGCCTCACCAAGGAGGCCTTCTTCCTCCTCGCCGTGCTCGGCGCCCGGGCGACTCCTCCGCGGAACGCGTCCAGCGACGTCGTCGAGGTCGAGAGGAACAGCCTCCTGCTGTCCAACCTCAGCGTGGGGCCCTACGCCTCCTACGAGCTCTTCGATGGGTTCCGGCTCACCGCCGGCCTCGCTCCGGCACTGCTCTTCGGTTCGGTGGACGTGCAGGCGGCGACTGGGGGGCGCACGACCGGCTCGGGCTGGGGCAGCGGCCTCATCGGGCGCGTGGGCCTCGAGCTGGTGCGGCGCAACCGGGCCGCCTACGGCCTCGGGTTCCAGTGGGTGGAGGGCGAGCTCGACCTCGGGAGCGCGGGGCCCGGGGACCTCGAGGCCTGGCGCGTGGCGCTCACCCTCTCGATCGGGTTCTGAGCGCGTCCGTCGCTCGCTGGCCTGTGTGATGCACCGGGCGTGGGGGGGGCCTCAGCGCGATGATGGTGGGCGTGCGCCGCCTCTCGCTCCTCCTCCTCGCCGCCTTCGCGGCCTGCTCCAGTCCACCGCGAGAGCCCTGGCGGCAGCGGACTCGCGAGGGCTGGATCCAGGGCGGCATCGGCGGGACGCGCGTGGAGAGCCTGACCCTGGACGGCGGCCAGCCGCCCTTCGGCGTGTTCCCCACCCTGGCCGACTCCCCGGCGCTCCTCGGAGCGTTCCAGTGGGAGCTCGCGGGGCAGGAGGTGCAGGCCGGCCTCGAGATCGGCTTCGGCCTCGGCGTGCGCCGGCTCCAGCGCTTCCTGCAGGACGACGGGACCGGGGGGGTCGACGCGGTCCGCGCCGGGTTCACCTCGGGCGACCTGTTCGCAGGCCCCTGGATCGGCAAGGAATTCAAGGGAGGCTCGCGTCTCTACGCGGGCCTCGGCGCGGCCCTGCTCCACGGGACGCTCGAGCGCTCCTCGCCGGCGAGCTCCTCCTGGGAGGTGGACGCCGAGGGCTGGGGCACCGGCCTCGTCGCGCGTGCCGGACTCGAGGTCGCCGTCAGGAGCGGGGCCACCCTGGGCCTGACCGTGCGGTGGCTCGAGGGCGAGGTGGACTTCGGCTTCCAGGGGCCTGCGCAGGTCGAGGCCTGGCAGCTGATGCTCACGGCCTCGCGCGGCTTCTGAGCGCGTGCCTCAGGCGAAGCTCTCCCACTCCCCGTTCGCCTCCTCGAGCTCGCGCTCGGTCTCGGCGATCTGGAACTGGGTGTCCATCAGGCGCTCGGCGTCCTTGTAGACGGCCTCGTCCGCGAGCGCGGCGTTGAGCTCCTCGAGCTTGCCCTCGAGCTCCATGATGCGCGCCTCCAGCTTCTCGAGCTTCCAGGGGTTCTTCTTGCGCCCCTTGCCCTTGGGCGGAGCCTGGCTGCGCTTGCGCTCGGCCTCCTGCCGCGCGGCCTCGGCCCGCTTCCGCTCGGCCTCCGCCTGCTGGCGCTGCTGGGCGGCAGCCGCGGCGGCGCCGTCCTTCTGGGCGCGCCAGGAGCTGTAGTTCCCCTCGTACTCGGTGACGGTCCCGTCGGCCACCTCCCACGTGTGGGTGGTGAGCCCGTCGAGGAACTCGCGGTCGTGCGAGATGCACACGAGCGCCCCCTGGAACTCGCCGAGCATCTCCTCCAGCGCCGTGCGCCCCGCCAGGTCGAGGTGGTTCGTGGGCTCGTCCATCGCGAGCCAGGTGGGCTTGGTCAGCACCAGGAGCGCGAGCGACAGGCGCGCGCGCTCGCCGCCCGAGAGCGAGCCGACCGACTTCTCGACCTCGCCGCCCCGGAACAGGAACTGCGCCAGGTGGCTGCGGATCTCGAGGTCGGTCATCTGCGGGTACCGCCGGAAGACCTCGGACAGGGGCGTCCCGTCGTCGCGCAGGTGGCTCGTGTTCTGGTCGTAGTAGGCCACCGACTCGCCGTGCCCGCGGAGGACCGAGCCCGCGAGGGGCTCGAGGCGGTCGGCCATGATCTTGAGCAGGGTCGACTTGCCCGCGCCGTTGGGGCCGACGATCCCGATGCGCTGGCCGCGCCCGATGCGCAGGTCCGCGTCCGCGAAGAGGGGCTTCCCGTCGTAGCCGCCGGAGAGGCCCTCGAGCCCCATGACCTTCTCGCCTCCGCGTGCGGCCTCGGGGGCCTTGATGCGCGGGCGCCGCACGTCGTGGTGCGGACGCTCCAGCCGCTCCACGTGGCTCAGCTTCTTCTGGCGCCCCTTGGCCTCGGCCGTGCGCTGGGAGCCCATGTGCTTCTTGATGAAGGACTCCTCCTTGCGGAGGAACTCCTGCTGCTGCTCGTACGCGCGCAGGTCGTCCTGGTAGCGCTCCTCCTTGAGCTGGATGTACTTGGCGTAGTTGCCCGGGTAGGAGTTCAGGCGCCCGAACTCGAGCTCGAGGATGCGCTCGACGCTGTTGTTGAGCAGGCGGCGGTCGTGGGACACCACGAGGACGGCGCTCTGCAGCTCGTGGAGGTACTTCTCGAGCCACTCGATGCCCTCGAGGTCCAGGTGGTTGGTCGGCTCGTCGAGCAGGACGAGGTCGCCGCCGCCGACCAGCGCGCGGGCGAGCGCGACGCGGTTCTTCTCGCCGCCCGAGAGCGTGTCGGCCTCCCGCTCCCAGAGCCGCTCGGCGAGGCCGATGCCGGAGAGCACCTTCTCGACCTTGTGCTCGAGGTCCCAGCCGCCGAGCGTCTCGAGCTCGCCCATCAGGCGGTCCTGCTCGCGCATCAGCTGCTCGAGCTCCTCGCCGTCGGCGGTGCCCATGGCCTCGCCCACGCGCGCGAGCGCGTCGCTGGCGGCGCGGGCCGCGTCGAGTCCACCCTCCACGTGGGCCCGGACCGTCACACCCGGTCCGAACACGGGCCGCTGGTCGACGGCGGAGAGCCGCGCGCCCTTGCGCAGAGTGACCTTGCCCCAGTCGGGGTGCTCCTCCCCCGTGATCATCCGGAAGAGGGTCGACTTGCCCCCGCCGTTGCGTCCGACGATGCCGACCTTCTGGCCGGGGTCCACCATCAGCGACGCCCCGCGCAGGACCTCCTGGGCGCCGAAGTGCTTCTTGAGGTCCTCGAGGATCAGCAGGGACATGACGACTCCCGCCTGCGGGCGGCGCGGGAGTCTAGCGCTCCGCTCCCGCCTCCTGGGTCCCGTAGCCCAGGCGCGCGAGATCCGCGGAGGCGGCGATGGTGCCGAAGGCGGCCCAGTCGCCGCGCTCGGCGACGTAGGCGAGGGCCGCCCGGGCGCGCTGGGTGTCGCCTCCCTGGTGCAGGCGCCAGGCCGCGAGCCCGTAGGCGACGGTGGCCTCCTGGACCCCCGACTCGTCGTCGCCGCGGACGAGCCCGGCGCTGTCCTCCCGCCCGCTCATCACCAGGCACAGCCGATGGTAGGTGTGGTTCTCGAGCAGGACCCAGTCGGGCCGCACGGCGGCGAGCACCCGGCGCGCCTCGTCGTGACGCCCGGCGGCGCGGTGCGCGTGGGCGAGCCAGTAGCGGCTCGAGACCTCCGAGTCCTGGTTGCGCGCGCGGTCGACCGCCTGCTGCCACACCTCGGCGGCTGCGTCGAAGCGCCCCTGCAGGTAGAGGGCCAGCGCCCAGTGGTAGAGGATGTTCCCGTGGTCGCTGCTGCGCGGGACCCCGAAGGCGTTCGGGGCGCCGTCGGGCTCGTCCCGGTCGGGCTGGGTCCGCGCGAGCTCCCAGGCGGCCTCGAGGTCGGCCTCGGCGCGGTCGAAGCGCCGCAGGGTGATCCAGCGGTGCCCGCGGTGGCGAAGCAGGCGGTACGACTCGGGCCAGGTGGCGAGGGCCCCGCCGTACCAGTCCACGGCCTCCCGGTAGCGGCCCAGGTACCCGAGGCGCCGCCCCACCCAGATGGCGGTCTCCTCGGACGGAGCGGCGGCGTGCGCGGCCCGCGCGGCTCGGAGCGCCTCCTCCGCCTGGGGGCTCGCGGAGGCGGCGGGCTGCACGCGACCCAGGGGGTCGAGGCCGGGCTCCACCGAGCCGCTGAGGGGGACCTGGCAGGCGCTGGCCAGAACGAGCGTGCCCGTGGTCAGGAGGAACAGCCGCAGCATGGCCCGAGGGTAGCGTGGGTCGTCCGAGCGTGGGCGGTCGTCGCGGGGCCGGCCGGATCTCCGAGAGCGCGGGCCGGGCAGCGCCTATGATCCCGCCATGCCCGCTCCGCCCCCCGATGCCGGAAGCCAGCGCGCCACCGTCCGCGAGGTGCGCCCCTCGGGGTCCGATGGGGTCGTGCTCACCCTGGACCTGGAGCAGCCCTTCGAGCGACTCCGCGCCGGGCGGTTCTTCATGCTGCGCCGGGACGACGCGCTCTCGCCGGCGATCCCCCGGCCCTTCTCGGTCTTCCGTCAGCGCGAGGACGGGGGCCTCGAGTTCCTCATCAAGGTGATGGGGGCTGGGACCCGCGCGCTGGCCGATTGCCGTGCCGGGGACCGCCTGGTCGCCGTGGGCCCCCTGGGCAACGGCTGGCCCGTCCTGGAGGCGTCGCCCGCCGAGCCCCTGGTGATGGTCGCTGGCGGCATCGGGTCCGCGCCCTTCCACATGGCCATCGAGGACGCCCTGGCCGGCGTGGACGGAGCTGCGCCGGCCGATCCCTCGGCCCTCTGCCTCGTCTATGGCGGGCGCCACGAGGGCCTGCTGTACGACCTGGCCGAGTTCGAGGCCCTGGGCGTGCCGGTGATCGCCTGCACGGACGACGGCAGCCGCGGCTTCCACGGCAACGTGGTCCAGGCCCTGGAGGCCGCCTGGGAGCGTGGCGACCTGCCTCGCGCGGGCCGCGTCCTCACCTGCGGCCCCGACCCGATGATGCGCGCCGTCGTGGCGACGGCCACCGGCGCTGGGATGCCGTCCTGGGTCAGCCTCGAGACCTACATGGGGTGCGGCGTCGGCATCTGCAACGGCTGCGCGGTGCCGACCTGCGAGGAGGGCCCCATGGGCTCCTGGCCCTTCGCCAAGTGCTGCGTCGACGGCCCCGTCTTCGCCACGGAGGCGATCGACATGGCCGCCGTGCAGCACTGACCGGCCGCCGTGCAGCACGGTCCGGCCGCCGTGCAGCACGGTCCGGCCGCGGCTCTAGCGGTCGCGCGGCGGGGCCGGCAGGTCGGGGCGCGGTCCCACGAACGTCTCCTGGCCCGAGTCGATCAGGCCGAGGACGTTCTCGAGCGTGCTCTGGGCCGCGGCGCGGAGGCTCTCGGGATCGTCCGCGCTCCCGAGCACCTCGATCGCATCGAGCGCGCCCACGACGTACGGCCGGGCGAGGTCCGGCCGCCCGAGGCGGACGAGCATCATCCCCAGGTTGTGCTGCGGCCAGAAGGCCTGCGGTGCGAGCGCCAGCGAGGCCTCGTACTCGACCTGTGCCTCCGCCGGCCGCTCCAATCGCTCGAAGAGGATCCCGCGCAGCTCGTGGACCTTGGCGATGCTCGCGGCGCGCCCCGGCCGTCCGGTCCAGGCGTCGGCGTTGTTCAGGACGCGCTCCGTCCAGCGCAGGGCCGCGGGCCAGTCGCCCCGCGCCTGCTCCAGGGCAGCCAGCCCCATGAGCGCGTCCGGGTCGCCGCCCGCGAACTGCGCCATGAACTCGGCCAGGGCGGCGCGCAGCTCGCCGGCCGGGGCGCGCTGATAGGCGACCTCCAGATAGGGGCGCGCGCTCGCGGCGGTCGCCGGGTCGGCGAGGAGCAGCTGGGCCGTTCGGTAGTGGGCGTCGAAGCTCTCGGGCATCAGCTCGCACGCGCGGCCGAGGGCGTCGATGGCCTCGCTGCGCTGCCCCTGCTGGGAGAGGACCGTGCCCCGGTACCGATGGGCCTCGCCCATGTCCGGCTCGACCGCGATGGCCCGATCGAACCACTCCAGCGCGCGGGTCAGGTCGCGCGCGCTGAGGGCGCGGACGCCCTCGAGGTAGGCGAGCTCCGGGTCCCGCGGCGCCGCGGTCCGCAGCTCCTCCAGGAGGCGACCCGCCTGGTCGAGGCGTCCCGCGTCGATGGCCGTGGAGACCAGTCGGACCTGGGAGCGGCGGTCCGGGCGGAGCTCGACCGCCTGCTGGTAGGCCTGGATGGCCTCCTCGCTCTTGCCCGCGCGCGCGAGCGCGGAGCCGAGGTTGAACCACGCCTCCGCGTTGCGCCCGTCCAGCCGCGTGGCCTCGCGCAGCTCACGCTCCGCGCCGGCCAGGTCGCCCTGGGCCAGCAGCGTCGCGCCGAGGCCGACGCGCGGCTCCGACTCGGTCGGCATGGCGGAAGCGACCGCGCGGAACACCGCGGCCGGCGTGTCGAAGTCGGGGTCGGGGGACACCGTCGCGTTCAGCAGGTAGCACCAGGCCTGCCCGAGGTTCCCCTGCAGCCGGTCGAACGCGCTCACCATCACGCGAGGGTCCGCGGCCGGCCGTGCGTCCTGGTCGTTGATGAGCGGGAGCAGCTCCGCCAGCCGCTGCTCGACGGGTGCATCGGCCGCGAGGCGCGGCTGGCGCGACCCGTAGTCGTGCCCCAGCGCCAGGGTCTTGAGGAAGGCGGCCATCGCCTCGTCCACGAGGCCGGTCTCGGCGGTCACCTGGTACCGCATCAGGAGCTCGCGGCCGAGGCCCCACCAGGCCGGCGCGACGTCGGGGGACTCCAGCGCCGCGGACCGATGGAAGGTGAGGTTGTCCGTGTAGAGCCGCGCGCGGTCCCGCGCGCCGGTGGACAGCAGCGCCGCGAGCGCGATCGCGACGCCGAGCGCCACGGTGTGCGGGAGCAGCCTGTGCAGGGCGCCCGCAACCAGTGCACACGCAGCCAGGACGAGCAGGAGCGCGTAGCGGTCCGCGATCGGGAAGGCCCCGGCGCGCTGCGGGTCGAACAGCACGGGCAGGACGGCCACCGCCATCGCGGCGAGGGCGAGCGCGACTCCGCGGCGTCGGGTCAGGACCGAGGCCACGAGGGCCACCAGCCATCCGACCGCGGCGAGGAGCGCGACGCTCCCGCTCGCGTCGGACCAGTCGGCCACCGGGCGGACGGCGCGGAAGAAGGGCTGGCCCTCGAGGGGCAGCAGCGCGCCGGCGACCCACGCGCCGAGTGCCTCCACCCGCAGCTCCCAGGTCCGCGCGGTCGACAGTCCGAGATCGACCAGTGCGCCTCCCAGGCCACCGGCCGGGCCGCCGAACACCCACCACCGCAGGCCCCACCACAGCGCGAGCGCCGCGACGAGCGGGAGCCAGCTGCGCAGGTCGCGGCGGAGGTCCGGCGCGCCCAGGGGGAAGCGATCGAGGAGCAGTGCCGCCGGGAGCAGGACGAGCGCCTGCTCCTTGGTCAGCAGTGCCAGGAGGAACAAGAGGCCTGCCATCACGGGCGCGCCGCGGTCCCCCTCCGTCTGCTGCCACCTGCGGCGGGCGTCGAGCGCGGCGAGGACGAGCGCGGCGGCGAGCGGGTCGTTGACCGCGGCGATCCAGGCGCCGGCCTGGGTCGTCATGGGGTGGCAGGCGAGCAGCAGCGCCGCGGCCCAGCCCGTCCAGGCACTCCCCGTCAGCCGCGCCACGAGGCGCCAGCTCGCGAGGCAGGCGAGCAGGAGGGCCGCCGCGGAGACGAGGTGGTGGCCGAGGGGCGCACCTCCGTCCAGGGCCCGCCCCGCCGCGAGGGCCACGACGGTCAGCGGTCGCCAGAAGCCGACCTGGTCGGCGTAGCGCTCGCTCTCGAAGCCCCAGAGGGGCTGGTCCCAGGCGGCGACGGCCTGGCCCAGGCTCGTGATCCACGGGTTGCGCTGGACGAGGGTGAGGTCGTCGTAGACGAAGTCGCCTCCCAGCGCGGGGCTCAGCACCCAGAGGACGGCTGCTGCCAGCGCGAATGCGAGGCCGCCGCGGACCCCCGGGGTCAGGGGGCGCTCCGCGCCCGCCTCGGTCCCTTCGCCGCTCATCGCTCGCCTCCGGCTCGCCAGACGGCTTCAGGCCCTCGGGGCGAGGGGCGACGGGGTTCCTCGAGGACGCGCATGATCGGTGGAGGAGGACGCACTCCGCCAAGGCCAGGGGCCGTTCGGGAGCGTGGGGGCGAGCGCTACGATACTCCGCAGCCCGGCCTTCGCCCGGCGACCTCACCATGCTCGCTCGTCGAATGCTCCTGGCCGCGCTCGGGGCCGCGCTCGTTCCCGGCTGCGCCGCGCCCCAGCCGGACGCGTGGGACGATCCGGCCCTCTTCGATCGGGTGGCGATCGTGGGAGCCTCCGCGTCGGCGGGCTTCGGTCTGCGCCTGCAGCTCGACGACGTCCTCGTCGCGGCCCTCGATGGGACCCAGGGCGAGGTGCTGGACGCGGCCGACGAGGGGCTGTTCCTGTCCCCGCTGGGGCGGGGCCGCCGCGCCGTCGACGAGGCGCTGGCCTTCGAGCCGACGCTCGTCCTGGCCCTCGACTTCCCCTTCTGGTTCGCCTACGGCGGCCGACCGGACCGCGAGCGTGCGGCCTTCCTCACAAAGGGACTCGAGCAGCTGGACAGGTTCTCGTGCCCGGTGATCGTTGGCGGCATCCCCGACATGGGCGACGCCATCGGGATCATGCTCACGCGGACCCAGGTGCCGGGGGAGGCGACCCAGCTCGCCCTCGACGCCCAGGTGCGCGCCTGGGCCGAGGCCCGCGAGCGCGTCGCGTTCTTCGATCTGCGCACGGGTCACGCCCAGACGGTCGACGGGGAGGCCACGGCCCTCGGCGTCCTGTGGCCCCCCGACGACGAGGACCCGCTCCAGGGTGACGAGCTGCACCCCACGGACGCGGGCCTCGTGGGGCTCCTCCTCAACGCCCTCGACCAGGCCGGCCTCGCGAGTGCCGTCCAGGGCGACGCTGCCAGCGTCCTCGCCCGCCTCCGCGCCTCCAACCCGACCCGCTGACCATGGAATGGCTCTCCGACCCCAACGCCTGGATCGCCCTCGCGAGCCTCACGGCCCTCGAGATCGTCCTCGGCATCGACAACATCGTCTTCATCTCGGTCCTGGCGCAGAAGCTGCCGGTGGAGCACCAGGCGCGCGTCCGGACGCTCGGCCTCGCGCTCGCCATGGCAGGACGCATCGTGCTCCTGCTGGGGATCAGCTGGGTGATGGGCCTCACCAAGGAGCTGTTCTCGATCGGCGGCCTCGCGCTCTCGGGCAAGGACCTGATCCTCGTGTTCGGGGGGCTCTTCCTGCTGGCCAAGGGCACCCGTGAGATCCACCACACGATGGAGGGAGGGCCCGATCACACCGAGTCGAAGGGCACGGTGACCGTCCGGAGCGTCCTCACCCAGATCGTGATCCTCGACGTCGTGTTCTCCCTGGACTCGGTCATCACCGCGGTCGGCATGGTCGAGTACGTGAGCGTGATGATCGTGGCCGTGGTGATCGCGGTCTCGGTGATGCTGCTCGCTGCCGGCCGCGTCAGCGCGTTCATCGCCAAGCACCCCACCGTGAAGATGCTGGCGCTCGCCTTCCTGATCCTGGTGGGCGTGACCCTGCTGGCCGACGGCCTGCACTTCCACGTGCCGAAGGGCTACATCTACTTCGCCATGGGCTTCTCGCTCTTCGTCGAGTTCCTCAACCTTCGCGCCGCTGCCCGGCGCAAGGCGAAGGCGGCCAAGGCCGCCGCGCACTGAGCCAGGCCAGGAGGCCCGGCGCTCAGGGGCAGAAGGGGATCGCGAGCGCGTTGCTGAAGTCGCTCCCCGCGCCGCCCGCCGGGTCCCGGTACCAGAGCTGGAAGAGCCAGGTCTGGCCGGGCTGGATCGTCCCCGCGCCCGCGGGCGGCGCCGTCAGGTCCACGGTCACGCCGAGCTGACCCTGGGCGCTCGCCTGCACGGGCGCCAGCCGGTAGAGCGGCGCCCCGATGCAGAGCGTGCCGCCGGCAACGGGCAGGCTCGCTGCGGAGGCCCCGTAGAACACGAGGCCGAACTGGTTGGGCACGACCCCGGACGCGTGCAGCGCCAGGTCGTTGGCGCTGACGCTCTGCGTCGTCACGGCGCTGAGGACCGCGCCGGCCCCCGCGCTGTTGGCGGTCGTCGGGCAGGTCGAGACGATCGGCTCGCAGGCGAGCGTCACCGGCCAGGCGTTGGAGAGGGTCGCTCCGCCCCCGGGCCCGGGGATCCGCACCAGCACGTCACCGCTGCCGGCCTCGGGGGGGACCGTCACCATCAGCAGCGTCCCGCTCCCGCTGGACGGCACGCCATCGACCCGTGGCACCTGGCCGCTGGGGGAGGGCTGCGCACGGGTGAACCAGACCTCGTTGCCGGTGGCGGCGAACCCGGTGCCAGCGATCGTGAGCTGCAGCCCGTCCCAGCTCGCCGAGGTGATCCGCGGCTTCGTGACGCTCCGCACGCCGTAGATCGCCTGGACCCCGGCGCGGTCGTCCCCGAGCAGGGAGCGCTTGGAGGTGTCGCCCCCCGACTGCACCGCCGACATGGTGGTCAGGAACGACGAGTGGCCAAGGCCGAGGGCGTGGCCGAGCTCGTGGGCCGCACAGGACTGCAGGTCGTAGTGCTGGGCCGGGATCGCACCGGGACCATCGTCCCAGGTCCAGTTCTCGTAGTAGCGGATGCGCCAGCCGCCCTGACCGAACTCGGCGAAGGCCAGCACGCCCACGTCGTCGGCGTGGAGGGCCGAGTGCGTGTTGTCGGTGAGACCTCCGGGCCCGAGCGCGAGGCCCTGCCACGAGAAGTCGAAGTTGGCCTCGCCCGAGCCGAGGCCGTCGAACTGCGTCGGATCGCCGGTGCCGTCCCCGTGCAGTGCGCTGCCCCACTCCACCGCGGCCTTCCAGATCGCCAGGGGCGCGCCGGTCGCACCTGGGAACATGGGGTCGGGGACGAGGTTGTCGTTCGCCGCGGCGTCCTCGAAGTCGTTGAAGACCCGGACGTCCCGCACCAGCGGACCGAGGCTGTGCCCCAGGAGGTCGAAGCTCGACGAGTCCGGGGCGAGGGCGAGCCCGACCACCGCGAGGCCGAGCCCCGCTGCGGCGAGGGGGGGGCGCCTCATGGTCGGGTGCCTACCGGTCCCGGCGCTCCTGCTCCTTCTCGCGGCGCTTGCGCTCCGTCTCCTTGCGGAGCGGCTCGTACTCGCCCCGCAGCTGCGTGAGCCGACGGTTGTGGTCGATGGCGTAGCCCTTGCCGCGGCCGAGCACGACCTCTCGTCCCCAGCGATCCTCGAAGGTCCGGAAGAGGCCGCCATGGGAGGCGTAGAGCGCGTTGCCCGCGAAGCCCCCGCCCATGTCGGCGCGCTCCTTCCAGAACACGACGACGCGGTTGCCGAGGCGCTGGTCCTCCGCGGACGGCGCCTCCGAGTTCCACACGCCGGTGTCCTCGTCCACGAAGCCCCCGGGGAAGCTGACCTCGATCGTCCGCGCGTCGCCGCGGCCCAGGTCCTCGCCCTCGACGACGAGGGTCGTGAAGAAGAGGTCGGGCCCGTCCTTGGTGTCCTCGAGGTGCGTCACCCGCCGGTCGACGATCCTGCCCACGACGGCGCCGTCGCTGCGGTCCACCATCTGTTCCAGGGTGAGACGGATGATCTGGGCGTGGACGCTGGGGAGTCCCAGGACGACCAGGCCGAGGGCCAGCAGGGCGGTGCGCAGGCGCGGGAGCATGGAGGGCGGTGCGGCCAGCGGGGGCGCGAGAGGAGCGACCCGTCCGACCTGTTCAAGCGTAGCCCACTCCCGGCGATCGCGCGGCGTGGGCAGCGTCAGGCCCTGTGGCGGCCCTGTGACAGCTCAGCGACGGCCCAGCGGCGGCCCAGCGGCGAACGGCTCATCGGCCCTCGTCCACCTCGCGGGCCGCGGTCAGCAGCGCGGCCACCCGGGGATCGCTCGCATCGAGCCGCTCCAGGCGCTCCAGCGCCCGCTCTG
>WTJQ01000020.1:12730-15741 GCA_011524785.1 Planctomycetota bacterium
GCCACCCGGGGATCGCTCGCATCGAGCCGCTCCAGGCGCTCCAGCGCCCGCTCTGCGTCCAGGGCCTCGAGGTCCCCGGCCGCGAGGGCGAGCTCGAGGCGGCCGGGGCGGCCCCAGGCCGGGCTGAGCGGGTCGAACAGCGTCAGCAGCTCGGCGATGCGCCGCTTCTGGACGAGCACCTCGGCCGCGCCCATGAGCGTCTCCACGACGAACGGCTCGTCCTGCAGCGGAGTTGCGCTGGCGACCAGCTGCTCGAGCCCTGCACCCGCGAGCTCGAACGCCTCGGCAGCGGACTCGAACGGGCTGGAGGGCACCTGCTCACGATGCACCTGTGCCAGGGCTCGTAGGAAGGGAGCGAGCTCCTCCGAGCCGGCATCCGCCAGTCGCTCCAGCACGGCGGCCCGGTTCGGGGACACCCAGCGCTGCGGCCGCTCGAGCAGGCGCTCGAGGCCGAGCGGGCGCAGGGACGGCGCCCCTGCTGCCGTGACGCTGACCGCGGTCGCCCTGTTCTCCTCGCTCGCTCCGCTCTCGACCCCGACTGCGAAGTCGAGCACGCCCGCGGCCGCGAGCAGGACGGACTCCCCGAGCTCCAGGCGCGCGACGGGCGCCGCGGGGTCGAGCCACGCCACGACGCGGCAGCCCTCGACCGGCTCGTCGAGGAGCGGAACGCCGGCCGCCCGTCCCTCGACCGGCATGGCCACCACGAGGTCGTACGCCCCGTCCTGGTACCGCCTCCATGCCTCCGCCGGCGCGAGGACCTCGCCGGGGAGGAGGCCGGCGGGATCGGGCTCGCTCGTCGGGACCTCGCCCATGAGCTCGCTCCAGCTCGCGGTCCGGTCGCAGAGGACGACGCCAGCCTCCACCAGCGCGGCCGCGCGAGGCAGGTCGAGCTGCCCAACGAGGAGCACGCGCTCCGCGCCCGTTCCGAGGGACGCGCTCAGGACCGCGGCGTCGATGGCCTCGCGTCCACCCGCTCCAGTGAGCGCACGGTGATCGAGGCGCACGCGCTGCGCTCCCTCGGCGGCGGGCTCGACCCAGAGCTGGCCAGCAGTCCCCTCGACGACTCGGATGGGGTCGACCGGGAAGCGCACCCAGGCGCGGGGGATGGGCAGCAGGCCGGGAGAGGCCCAGGCCGCGAGCGCGGTCCCGGCGATCGCGAGGCCGCTGGGGGAGAGGCGGGGCCGCTGGAGGAGGGCCGCGATCCCGCCGGCGATGGCGACCGCGACGAGTGCGTGGGCCAGTCCCGTGCGGACCGGTCCCTCCCCGTCGGACAGGGTCCCGGGGAGGTGCGGTGCGATCAGGACCCCGAGGGCTGCGCCGAGTCCGAGCGCGACCCAGGCGCGACCCTCGCGCGCGCATCCCAGCAGGCATCCGGCCGCGAGGGCCGCAGGCCCGAGGACGGACGCCGCGAGGAGCGCGTCGAACCCCAGGGTGCCCGCGTCCGAGGCGTCGAGCCCGGCGACCTGGAGCAGGTCCCGCAGGCCCGACGGACGCGTGCCCTGGGCGAGGGCGCGGAGACCGAGCGCGAGACCCAGGGGCGCGGCGGCCGCGCCCCAGGGGAGGCCGGCGAGCCCAGGGGGTCGATCGCCAAGCGTCGTGCCGCCTCCTGCACTCCCCCGAGCGAGCGGGGCGAGGACGAGGCACGCGAGCGAGGCGAGCAGCAGGAACGTCGTCCACACCAGGCCGGCGTCGGCCCCGTCGGCGGGGAGAGCTCGATGCAGCCCGCGGGCAAGGAGCGCGGTCCCAGCCGCGAGTGTCGCGGCGCTCAGCAGCAGCGGCAGCAGGCTCGAGGCAGCCGGCCGCGTCGCGGCGCTCGCTAGGTACGGCGTGCCGGCCCGCAGGGCGAGCGGCGTGAGCCCGAGGGCGACCAGGATCCAGGCGCCCGGACCAGAGCCGCTCGCGACGGCCAGGGGCGCCCCCAGGCTCGACGTCGCCAGGCCCAGGGTCAGTCCGAGCACCAGCGGCGTCGACGAGCGTCGGCCGTCGAGCCCGCGCGGCAGCGCGCCGATCGCGAGGCCTGCCAGGGCCAGGATCGCGGCCGCCTGCGCGTGCGTTCGACCCGGGTCGTCCGCGGGGACCTCGAACAGGTGGCCGCCGCTCGACCAGCCGAGCGCCCACAGGCAGGCGCCGGCGAGGAACCCCGCGAGGAACAGCATCGAGCGGAGCCTAGTGAACCGACCCGACGCCCTCCAACGCGCGCCCGCAGCGGCGCCTACAATCCGCGCGATGGCGACCGCCGACGCCCCGCTCGAGCCTGCGCTGGTCCGCGCGCTCCACACGGATCTGCTCGCCTGGTACGGCGAGGCGGCGCGGGACCTGCCGTGGCGGCGGACGAGCGATCCCTACGGCATCTGGGTCAGCGAGGTGATGCTCCAGCAGACCCGCGTGGAGGTCGTCGCCGAGCGCTGGGTGCGCTTCCTCCAGCGCTTCCCCACGGTGACGGCCCTGGCGCAGGCGCCGGAGGAGGACGTCCTGGGGGAGTGGGCCGGTCTCGGCTACTACCGTCGCGCGCGGTCGCTGCACGCCGCCGCGCGGGTCGTGCAGGAGGAGCACGGGGGGCGCTTCCCCACGGCCGCTTCGGACGTGCGCGCTCTGCCGGGGGTGGGCGAGTACACGACCGGCGCCATCTGCTCCATCGCCTACCAGCAGCCCGAGGCCCTGGTGGACGGCAACGTCGAGCGCGTGTTCGCGCGGCTGTTCCTCTTGGAGGAGGTCACCGCCAGCCCCGCCCTGAAGCGGCGCTCCTGGGCCCTCGCGCGGCAGCTCGTGCCGGCCGAGAGGCCGGGCGACTGGAACCAGGCGCTCATGGAGCTGGGGGCCACGGTCTGCACGCCGCGGAACCCGAGCTGCGAGGGCTGTCCCGTCCGTGTCCGTTGCCGTGCCCTGAGCGCAGGCCGCGCCGCGGACCTGCCGCTGCCGCGTGCCCGCCGGGAGGTGGTCGAGGTCGAGGTGGAGCTGGCGCTCGCCCAGGAGGGGCTGCGCGTGCTGCTCCTACAGCGTCTAGCCGAGGC
>WTJQ01000433.1 GCA_011524785.1 Planctomycetota bacterium
GAGGAGCTCGCCGCGGTCCTCGAGGGGTATGGTCGCTACGACCTCGAGGTCGGCAAGCTCATGGACGAGGCCGACCGGGACAAGGACCTGCTGCTGAGCGAGGACGAGCTCGAGGGCATCGCCGCCCTCCTCGTCGGCGCGGCCGGCCCCGCGGTGAGCTCACTCCCCGCAGGCGCGGTGAGCGGCATCGACCAGCTCTTCGGGGCCCCCGCGGGTCCCGAGGTGCACGAGCCCGGAGCGCTGCCCCGCATCGCGGGCCCGGTGACGCCCTACCGCCGCCTCGACCTCGATGGCGATGGCGTCGTCAGCCTCGAGGACCTCGAGGCCCTGCAGCGCCCGCTGCGCTCCCCCGTGCGGATCGCCCCGATCCTGCTCGCTCTGGACGCGGACGGCGACGGCAACATCGACCGCGCCGAGCTGCGGGCCGCCCTCGGCGACGTCCGCTGAGCGGCGAGCCTCAAGAGCGCACCGACGCCGGAGCGACTCGCCCGCAGGGGACGGATGTCGGGCCCCGGCTTCAGCCGTGGAGCGCGTCGAGCTGCTCGTGACGCGCCCCGTCCTCGTCGGCGACCGCGAACGCGTGGGTGCCGTAGAGCTCGACCCCAGCGACCTCGCCACCCGGGCTCAGGAGATAGAGCTGCAGGTTGAAGGCGGGCAGGCCGTCCTCGCGCACCAGCTCGGGCTGCCACGCCGCCCCGCGCTGGGCCTGCTCGGTCACGCGGCGCAGGACCGTCATGCCCGCGTCCTTGGGCGCCATCCCGCCGCGCATCAGCTCGACGCACAGGAAGCTGGCGCAGGACAGGATGGCCGACTCCCCGCGTCCCGTGCCGCCGGCGCTCCCGGCCTCCTGGTCGCAGTAGAGGCCCGCACCGATGACCGGTGAGTCTCCGATGCGGCCGGGGATCTTGAACGACAGCCCGGAGGTCGTGGTGCAGCAGGCCAGCTCGCCCTCCAGCGAGAGCGCGGAGCAGTGGATGGTCCCGGTGATGCGGTGCGTCGTCAGCAGCTGCTCGAGGGTCAGCTCCTCCCCCATGTAGCGGTAGAGCTGGCCGCTCTTCTTGGGCTTGGCCGGCTGCAGCCGGTCGTCCCGCTCACTCATGCCCTCCTTCCAGCGGAGCCAGACCTCGCGGGCCCGCGGGGTCAGGAGATCCACCTCGGGGTGGCCGTACTCGCGGGCGAAGCGCGACGCGCCCTCCCCCACGAGCATGCAGTGGTCCGTGCGCTCCATGACGAGCCGCGCGACCTCGCTCGGGTGGAGCGTCCCCTGGATCGCCCCCACCGAGCCGGCGTTGTGGGTCGGGCCGTGCATGCAGGCCGCGTCGAGCGTGACGACCCCGTCCTCGTCAGGCAGGCCTCCCAGGCCCACGCTCATGTCGTTCGGGTCGGCCTCGACGACCTTGACCACCTCGATGGCCGCATCCAGCGGCTCGAGGCCGTCCACCATCCGCGGCAGCTGCTCCTGCATGCCGGGCAGGGCGTTGGCGCTGCCCACCATCACAGGACGCCGGCGCCGCGCGTGGATCGCGGGGGCGGAGGCGGCGAGGCCAGGTGCCGTCGCGGCGGCGCCGGCGGCGAGGAGCAGGGAGCGGCGGTCGGGACGGGGACGGCTCATGACCCCGTTGTAGCGGCTCAGCGCGGAGGGGGCGAGGCCGGGAGCTCGAGGCCCAGGCACAGGGCGCGCCCGAACCGCCGGGCCTCGGAGAGCCACTGCTCCCAGGCCTCGGCCACCTCGGGCAGCTCGGCCTCGGTCGCGGCTCCCAGCCGCAGGCGCCGCTCCAGGAGGAGCGAGTCCAGCTGCCTGGCGAGGTCCTCCGGCCGCGCGTCGGCGAGCCCGGCCGCAGCCGCGAACGCGGCGACCACGGCGCGCTCGACCTCGAAGAAGGCCGCAGCCTCCTCGGGATCCTCGCGGTGACGGTGGAGCCGCGCGCAGGGGATGCCCGCGGCCACCAGCGGCTGGAGGGAGGCGCTCGCCTGGTAGGGGTGCTCGGCGGTCCCCCACGGACGCGAGACGGTGCCGGCGTCCACGAGGGCCATGCGTGCCACGAGAGCGACGGTGTTCGAGGCGGCCCCTGCTCCAGGGCTCCACTCACCCGCTGGATCGGGAGGGAGCGGCGTCGCCGCGCCGGGATCGGGGCCGCGCTCGAGGAGCAGCACGGTGCGCTCGGGGTCGGCGGGCCCTGCGAGCCCCTCCGCGACGACGGCCGCCAGGGGCGGCGCGGCCCCCGAGCTCAGCAGGGCCTCGGCAGGCGCGGGGCCGAGGACGAGCGCGATGGAGCGCAGAGGACGCTCGACGCGAAGCCTGGAGGGCGGGACGTCCGCACCCGCGCCTCCCTCCGCCACCGCGCGCGGCTTCGCCCTCCCCTCCACGGCGCCCACGAGCGCGAGGGCGCCCTCGACGGCCCAGGCCGCGTCGGCCGCGCCGGTCGGGCTCGCGGTGTCCACGAGCAGCGCCACGACCTCGTCGGGGCGCTCGCTGCCGCGCACGACAGCGACCAAGAGGCGAGGGTCCTCGGCGTCAGGGCTGAGCGTCAGGAGGGCCCCGCTCTCTCCCGTGAAGCCCTCGCGCAGCCGCTCGGCCAGCGCCGTGAGCCGAGCCTCGGGGACGGGTCGCGCGTCATCGGGCAGGGCCCCGAACAGGGGCTCGCACCAGCGCCGCGTCGCGGTGTCCCCCGCGGCCACGAGCGGGCCGTAGTGATAGGCGCGCGCCTGGGCCCCGAGATCCCAACCCGGCGGCAGCGCGTCCAGGTCTGGCCCCGACGCGCAGGCGGCGAGCAGGAGAGCCGGGACCGCGCGGGCCGCGAGCCGGCTCCCTCCGAGGCGCGAGGAGCGCATCCCTCAGCCCAGGTCGATCCCGTCGAGGAGCGGGCCCAGCCGCAGGCGCGTCGCGTCGTCGATCGCGTCGGGGCTGGTGAGGATCGCGCCCTGGAGGGCGGTCCTGCATCCACACGACTCCGCAGCAGCGGCCTCCTTGAGGGGGCCCACGACGCTCTTCACCACGCTGCGGGCGCCCGCGACGTTCTTCGCCATGACCGCGAGGATCGCGTCGATGGTCACGTCGTCGTGGCCCTCGTGCCAGCAGTCGTAGTCCGTCGACATGGCGACCGTCGCGTAGCAGATGCCAGCCTCCCGCGCGAGCTTGGCCTCGGTCAGGTTGGTCATCCCGATCACGTCCATGCCCCAGCTGCGGTACAGCTTGGACTCGGCGCGGGTCGAGAACTGCGGCCCCTCCATGCAGAGGTAGGTGCCGCCGTCATGGGTCGTCACGCCAGCCTGCTCCGCAGCCGCCAGCAGCGCGCGGCGGACCGTGCCGCAGACGGGGTCGGCGAACTGGACGTGGGCCACGCAGCCGTCACCGAAGAAGGTGTCCGGCCGGTGCCGCGTACGATCGACGAACTGGTCGATCACGACGAAGTGGCCCGGCTCGATCTCCTCGCGCATGGAGCCCACCGCCGAGACCGAGACGATGTGCGTGACGCCCATCGCCTTCATGCCCCACAGGTTCGCGCGGTAGTTGATCTCGGAGGGCGTGTGACGGTGCCCGCGGCCGTGGCGCGGGAGGAAGACGATCGGGGTCCCCTCCAGCTCCCCACAGACGTAGGCATCGCTGGGGTCTCCATAAGGGGTGGAGAGGGTCACCTCCTGGCGCCCCTCGAAGCCCTCGATCTCGTAGAGGCCGGAGCCTCCGAGCACGCCGATCTTGATCGCCTCGGTCATCGTGGGCCCAGTCTGCCCGAACGCCCTCTGGCGTCTCCAGAGCAGCCGCGCGGATCCTCGCGCGGACCGTGCCCGCGATCGGGACCGCCACGGTGGCCGAATCCGCCGCGGCCCTGGCGAGGGTCGCGACCTCTGCAGGGGCCCTGTTCGTCCTCGCCGCCGTCCTAGGACCCGTAGCCGCCGTCGCCATGGCCGCCGTGCCCGCCATGGCCCCCGCGGCCTCCGAAGTCCCCGCGCCGCGGACGGGAGCCGTAGCGCCCCCGGTCACCGCGGAACCCACGAC
>WTJQ01000159.1 GCA_011524785.1 Planctomycetota bacterium
CTTCGAGGGTCCGGTGCGGTGGGGGCATGTGGAGGCGAGCCCGCTGGCGTGCCTCCGGGAGTCGAGACGACCGACTGCCGATGCGAAGGCTAGCACGGACGGGGCCACAGGGGGGGCCAGACGATCGTTCAGGGGGATTCATGGGCCCTCCGCGGGCCCCTCACACCCCTCAGAGCTCGACCTGACGGAGCTCCCAGGCCGCCTGCGCCGCCAGGTCCTGCATCAGCATGCTCACGGGCCCGCCCGGAGCAGCCAGGTCGTCGGTGTCCAGCTGGACCGCCACCGTCAGGTCGAGGTCCCGGTAGTGGCCCACGCTCGACAGGAAGCCGAACTGGAACCCGTCGTGGTAGGCCAGGAGGCCGTTGGGTGTGGCCTCGACCATGGAGCCGATCCCGTAGCGGACGCCCGCCCCGAGGCGGGGAGCCGGGACGCCCTCGAGGGCGAGCTCGGTGGCGGCGCCTCCCAGGTGGCGTCCGGACCAGAGGGCGCGACCCCAGCGGGCGAGGTCGGAGGGCGTGCTCGCCCAGCCGCCGCCACAGCCCTCGAACTGGACGTTGACCGTGTAGCGCTCGTCCTGCAGCAGGCGCGGGGGCACGCCCCACTCGCGGCTCGTCACCACGTGCCCCTGGGCCAGGTTCGGGATGCGCGCCCCGTCGAGCGGGTGCGTCTGGCGGAGCCCCTCGGGCTCGAGGATGCGCTCCACGACGGCCGCCTCGATCGACTGCCCGAGCAGCTCCTCGAGGATCGCGCCGACGACGATGTAGTTGGTGTCCGAGTAGGCCCAGCCCTCCCCGGGCGCGAACAGCGGATCGAGGCCTGCGATCGTGGCGAGGCGATCCGCGTTCGACCAGGTGCGCTCCCGGTCCGTGACCACGGACGCCAGCACCGCGCGCTGGAAGACCCAGCGCGGCAGGCCGCTCTCGTGGCGCAGCAGCTGCCGCACGGTGTACGCGCCTCCGTTCGGGGCGGCGAGGAGGGGCGCGGGGTCGGCGAGCAGGGTCCGCGCCGGCGCGTCGAGGTCGAGGCGTCCCTCCTGGTGCAGCTGGAGCGCGAGGGCTCCGACGTAGGTCTTGCCGATGCTCCCCGAGAGCATGCGGTGGTCCGCCGTCAGGCGACTGCCGAGGTCCTGGTCCGCGACGCCCACGGCGCAGGTGACGAGCGTGCCGTCCGGGAGGAGCGCGGCGGCCGAGACGCCGGGAGCTCCGTGCACGTCGCAGGCGCGCTGGAGGCGCTGTCGCCACCGGGCCGCGATCCGCTCGCCGGCGCGCTCGCCCGCGGTGGGGACGGCCGAGGTCGCCGACGACCGGGCCGCAGCCTCCGCCGTGCCCACGGCGGACGGGGGCTGGGGAGCCCTGCAGCCGAGCGCCGTGACGAGCGTCAACCAGCGCGCGGCCCGCAGGGCGCGTGCTCCGGACCAGCGGGACGGTCCGGTGCACGCACGCGGTGAGGTGCGGTGCGGCATCGAGGCCCACTCTGGGACTCCGTCCCGGACCTGTCCACGAGACCCCTCTGGGGGTGTCCCAGAACGGGACGCTCCCGATCCCGGGAACCGCATCGAAACACCCCTACGAGGCGCCAGGCGCGTCCTCCTACCCTGGTGGCCATGCTTCGCCCCGCGCTCCTGCTCGCCGCCACGGTCGTCTTCGTGCTCTCCGCCATCGAGCCCTACGACCGCTTCACCTGGTGGCTGGAGGTCCTGCCCGGGCTGATCGCGCTGCCGATCCTGCTCCGCACCCGCCATCGCTTCCCCCTCACCGATCTCGTGACGATCGCGATCACGGTGCACGCCTGCATCCTGTTCATCGGCGGCCACTGGACCTACGCGCGCGTGCCGGCGGGGGACTGGGTGCAGGAGTGGCTCGGGCTCGCACGCAACCCCTACGACCGCCTCGGCCACCTGGCCCAGGGGTTCGTCCCGGCGCTGATCGCTCGGGAGCTGCTGCTGCGCACGTCGCCGCTGCGCCGGGGGAAGTGGCTCTTCACCCTGGTGACCTGCATGTGCCTCGCGATCAGCGCCTTCTACGAGCTGATCGAGTGGTGGGCGGCCATCGGAACGGGCGAGGCCGCGGAGGACTTCCTCGGGACGCAGGGCGACGTGTGGGACACCCAGTGGGACATGTTCCTGGCCCTGACCGGCGCCGTGGTCGCGCAGTTCACGCTCGCCCGCGTCCACGACCGGCAGCTCGAGGCGCTCGAGGGCGCGTGAGGCCCCGCGGGCGCACGGCGCGCCCTAGACTGGGTCCATGCTGGTTCTCGCGCTCGCCCTGCTGCCCCAGACCCCTGCCCAGCCGCCGCTCGCGCCCGGCCTGCGGCCCCCGGTCCCTGGCGCCCTGATCCTGGAGCACCCCTGCCCGCGGGCCGAGGCCGGCTTCGGCCAGAGCGTGGCCCTGCTGGACCTCGACGGGAACGGCGTGCAGGACCTCGCCGTGGGCGCGTACCTGGAGGGCCTCGTCTACGTCCACTTCGGCCGTCCCAACGCGACGCGCGACCGTCCCTTCGATCGGATCGTGCGCACCTTCACGACCCTCGGTCCCGCGGTGTGTGGGATCGACGACCAGGACGGCCTGCTGGGCTACGCCCTGCACGCGGCCCAGCTCGACGGCGACGCTCCCGACGAGCTGGTGGCCGGCGCGCCGGGGGAGACCCTGCTGGGAGGCGCCATCCCGGAAGGTGCCTGCTACCTGTACGGCGGGGCGACCGGCAGCACGCCGCTGCGCCTGGCTCCGCTGCCAGGGATGGAGGGGCGCTTCGGCAACACGATCACCGCAGGGGACTTCGACGGGGACGGCGTCCAGGACCTCGTCATCAGCGCCCCGCAGGCGCTCGTGGGCGGGGTCGCAGCCGGTCGCGTCCTCGTCCTCCCCGGAGGCCCCCTGCAGCCCACCGGGCCGGCCCTCCTGCTCGACAACCCGTTCCCGGTCCTGAACGGCAACTTCGGCCACAACCTCACCGTGGGGGACGGGAACGGGGACGGGATCGACGACCTCTACATCGGGGCGATCGGCAACACGGCCCAGGGCGTGCCGCGCGCGGGCCAGGTCTTCTTCCATCCCGGTCCTCTGGACCCCGCGGTGATGACGGTCATCGAGGATCCGTTCCCCGACCCCGCCGACCAGCCGGGCCCGCGCTACTCCATGCACATCCACGCGCGGGAGAACCTCCTGGCCGTTGGAGCGAACCGCAAGGACCACACCGGCTTGCACGACCCGGGGATGGGCTACGTGCAGTCGGGCCCGCTCTTCCAGGACACGACCCTCCACGTGCACCCCACGCCCGTGGACTCCGACTACCTGGGCTTCCGCTGCCAGATCGGGGACTTCGTCGGGGACTCGAGCCTCGACTTCGCCTTCCTCGTCCTGCGCACGCGCGAGCTGGCCTTCTGGGACGGGGACGACCTCACGGGCCCGCCGCTGCTCTACAGCTGCGCACCGGGTTCGGCGGACCACCTGGGCAACGGCACCCTTTCCGGGCGCCTCTTCCCCCATGGGCGCGAGCAGCTGATCCTGGGCGACCCCACCTTCGACGACCCGCGCGTCGACAACGGCAACAACAACTGCGGGCGCGTGGTGGTCTACACCCTGCCCTGAGGCCTCAGTCCATCCGAGGGAAGTCGGCCGGATCCACGTCCCGCACGTGCTGCGCGAAGGTCCACATGAGGCCCTCGCAGTCCCGCGCCCGGTAGGTCCGGTCGCCGTAGAACTGGTCCTCCGGCGGGCTGATGATCGTCGCTCCCTCGGCGACCGCCCGCGCGTGGTGAGCGTCCACGTCGTCCACGTAGACCAGGGCGAAGGCGTGGAACCCGGCGAGGTCCCGCGGGCCCTTGGTGCCGACGCTGTCCATCGCGCTCGCGACCATGACGATCTCGCCGCCCATGTCGAGCTCAGCGTGCATCACGAGCTCGTCGGGGCCCGGCATGCGCATGCGCTCGGTGAAGCCGAAGGCGCGGACCAGGAAGTCGAGGGCCGTCGGAGCGTCCGCGTACAGCAGGTAGGGGA
>WTJQ01000603.1 GCA_011524785.1 Planctomycetota bacterium
GCGGGCGAGGGCCCCTCGTGGCGTCAGCCGTTCGAGCTGGGCAGCCGCCGCACGCTCAGCGAGCAGTCCATCACATCCGGCGACCTGCGCCTGCGACCCGGCGTAGACTTCGAGACCACCGGCCACGGCAGCGGCGGCAGCGCGACGGGCGAGCTGGTCTTCGTGGGCTATGGGGTCGAGGAGGGGCCCGACGACTATCGCGGGTTCCCCGAGGGCTCCGACCTCGCGGGCAAGGTCTGCGTCGTCCTGCGCTTCGAGCCCATGGACGAGCGGGGCCGGAGTCGCTGGGCGCGCAGGGGCTGGAGTCCGCGCGCGACCTTCCAGAACAAGTTCCGGGCCCTGGCGGGCCGCGGCGCGGCGGCGATCCTGCTGGTCAACACGCCCGGCGCGGCGGACCCGCGGGCCGAGTCGCTCCTCTCCATCGGGCAGGGAATGCAGCCGCTCGTCGACGTGCCGCTCCTGCACCTCACCACGGACGCAGGCGCGCGGCTGCTCGAGGCCTGTGATGCGGACCTGGATGCGCTGCGCTCGCGTGCGGATGAGAAGGGGATCATCGTCCCGCTGGGTGCGACCGCCGAGGTCGTCTCCAACCTCGACGAGCGCCCGCTGGTGGCCGAGAACGTGGGCGGACTCCTCCGTGGTCGCGGGGCGCTCGCCGAGCAGGTGGTCGTCGTGGGAGCGCACCTCGATCACCTCGGCGTGGGGGACTTCGGCTCACGGGAGCCCGCCAGCGCGGGGCGGGTCGTCCACCCGGGCGCGGACGACAACGCCTCCGGAGTGGCGGGCGTGCTGCTCATGGCCGACTGGCTCAGCGCGCGGCGGGCGGCGCTCGACGAGGGCACGCCCCTACGCTCCGTCCTCTTCCTGGCCTTCAGCGCGGAGGAGTCGGGACTCAACGGGGCCCGTGCCTACGTCCGGGATCCCATCGTGCCCCTGGACCAGCACGCGCTCATGCTCAACTTCGACATGATCGGCCGGATCGAGGAGCAGCGCCTCTCGGTGGCCGGGGTCGGCACGGCGGAGGGCCTCGCGGACTGGCTCGCGCCGCGCTTCGCCTCCACGCCCCTCGAGGTCGTCACCAGCGAGGGGGCGCCGCCCGCCAGCGACCACTGGGAGTTCTACCGGGCCGAGGTGCCGGTCCTCTTCGGGATCATCCCCGAGCTGCACGCCGACTACCACACGCCGCGCGACGTGGTCGCCAAGCTGAACCGGGTCGATGCGGTCCACGCGTCGCGCCTGTTCGGGGACATCGCCTGGGCCGCGTCGCGGCGTCCTGAGCCGTTCCGGTTCCAGGCGGTGGGCGCCGCCACGCTCCCGCTCATCTCGCTGCGGCCGGCCGAGGCCGCGGACCCCAGGCCCGAGGTCCGCGTGTCCTTCGGCGTCGTGCCGGCTCCCCTCGACCCCGAGCGCCCGGGGATCGGGATTGCCACGGTCGTCGAGGGATCGGCCGCGGAGGCGGCAGGTGTCCGGGTGGGGGACCGCCTCGTGAGCTGGAACGGGGAGGAGCTGAAGGACGTGTCGGGCTGGGTCGTCCTGCTGGCCGAGCACGAGCCCGGCGACGAGGCGTCCTTCGTCCTCGTGCGCGGCGAGGAGCGGATCGGGCTCAGGACCCAGCTTCGCGCGAAGCGCCCCTGAGGAGCGGGGACCGCTCGCTCAGGGCGCCCCACCCTCTCTACTCGCCGTCCTGCTCGCTGGCGCGCGCCGCCTCCTCGCGCGCCTCTCGCATGGGGTTCGAGCCGCGACGACCGCGCCACCCCTTCTGGAGCTGCAGTCGCTCCTCGCTGATGCGCCGCGGCCAGTGGTTGTTGGCCTCGTTGGCGTCGGCGGTCTCGCGGAGCGGGTCGAGCTGCAGGCTCTCCAGCTCCCCGTCGAGGACCAGCAGCTTGGAGATCAGTCGGTCGCCCTTCTGCCAGACCTGCGGGGGCAGGCGCAGCAGGCTCTCCTCCCCGTCCGTGGTGCGGACGCGCAGGAGCACGGGCATCGGCACGCCCCCGAGGTCCTCGATCTGGACCACGTAGAGCGAGAGCCCCATGGCGAGGAGCTCCTTCTCGCGCTCGTCGAGACCCTTCATCAGGCCCTCCGCGGTTCGCAGGTCCTGCGGCGTCACGTCGAGCGGGTCGTAGGCGTTGTAGAAGTCCAGCAGAGCCGGGAACCGGTCGCTGCGCTTGGGCCCCTCCGCATGGCGGACCGTCGTGAGCGCCTCGCCCCGCTCGTCCCGTTCGGCGCGTTGCCGGCCCTTCTCGACCTCGGGGTCGCGGGTATCGATCGTGTAGCGGGTCACGCCTTGGAGGGCGAGGTCCACGTGGTCGGTCGAGTAGAACCAGCCGCGCCAGAACCAGTCGAGGTCGACGGCGGACGCGTCCTCGAGCGTGCGGAAGAGGTCCGCGGGCTCGGGGCGCTTGAAGGCCCAGCGGCGGCAGTACTCCCGGAAGGCGAAGTCGAACAGCTCGCGGCCCATGACGGTCTCCCTCAGGACGTTCATGGCCGTGGCGGGCTTCGCGTAGGCGTTGGCCCCGAACTGCAGGATGCTCTCCGAGTTCGTCATGATCGGCACCTGCTCGGCGCTGGTCATGTAGGGGACGATGTCCTCCGGGACGCCGCGGCGTGACGGGTAGTCGGGGGAGAAGGACTGCTCGGTGAGGTACTGGACGAAGGTGTTCAGCCCCTCGTCCATCCAGGTCCACTGGCGCTCATCGCTGTTGATGATCATCGGGAACCAGTTGTGCCCGACCTCGTGGATGATCACCCCGATCAGGCCGTGCTTGGTCCGCGCGCTCCAGGTCCCGTCCTTCTCGGGCCGCGGGCCGTTGAAGCAGATCATGGGGTACTCCATGCCGCCCACGGGGCCGTTCACGCTGATGGCGACCGGGTAGGGGTAGGGCACCGCGTGCTTCGAGTAGACGTCGAGCGTGTGGGCCACGGCGTGGGTGGAGAAGCGGCTCCACATGGGCTCGCCCTCCGGCGGGAAGTAGGACATGGCCCAGACCTTGCCGGCGCCCTCGACCTCGTGTCCCAGGGCGTCCCAGGCGAAGCGGCGCGAGGAGGCCCAGGCGAAGTCCCGCACGCGCTCGGCGTGGAACTCCCAGGTGTGCGTCCCGGTGGGCTCGCTGCTCAGGTTGGCCTCGGCCTCCTCCGGGGTGATGATGAAGGTCGGCGCGTCCGCGTCCCACGCGGTCTCGAGGCGCTCGCGCCAGGCGGGCTCCAGGACCTCCTCGGGGTTCTGCAGCACGCCGGTCGACGCCACCACGTGGTCGTCGGGCACCGTGATGCGGACCTGGTAGTCTCCGAACTCGAGGGTGAACTCACCGCGCCCCAGGAACTGCTTGTTCTGCCAGCCGGCGTAGTCGGTGTAGGCGCACAGGCGGGGGAACCAGTGGGCGATCTCGAAGATGTCGCCGCCCTCCTCGAAGGGCTCGTAGCCCGTGCGGGCGCGGATCTTCTTGGCGTTGTTGATGCGGTACGTCCAGCCGATCTGGAGCACCGTCTCGCCTCCGGGGACGAGGGGCTCGGGCAGGTCGATGCGCAGCATCGTGTCGTTGACCACGTGCTCGAGCGGCTGGCCCGCCCCGTCCTCGACCGCGAAGAGCGTGTGGCTGCCGTCGAACTCCAGCCGCTCCAGGAGCGAGTCCAGCTCCGAGTAGCTCATCGAGTCCATCTCCGGAGCGAGCTCCAGCAGCGCTCCGTGCGACTGGGGGGAGAGCTGGTTGGCGTCGAGCTGGAGCCAGAGGTAGCTCAGGGTGTCGGGCGAGTTGTTCCGGTAGGTGATGCGCTCGCGGCCGGTCAGCCGCCGCTCCCCCTCGTCGAGGGCGATGTCGATCTCGTAGTCGACCTCCTGCTGCCAATAGGCGTGCCCCGGAGCGCCGGCGGCGTTGCGCTGCCCGTTGGGGGTCGGCAGCACCTCGTCCAGCTGGCGGAACCGATCGATCCGCGGTCCGTCCTCACCATCGGCAGGCAGGAGGGCGGCCCCGAGGAGCAGGGAGGAGACCAG
>WTJQ01000300.1:0-1748 GCA_011524785.1 Planctomycetota bacterium
CGCATGGACCGCCCGCGCCCGCGTCCTAACCTCTCGGGAGGAGCCGTCCCCCGATGACCACCCCCCTCTCCAGCGGGCAGTCCGCACCGCACGGCGCACGAGGGCTCTCGCAGCTGGCCCCCTGGCTCGCCGCCCTGCTCGGGCTCGCAGCGGCGTCGGAACTGGAGTCGCCTGACGCGCGAGCCGACGAGCGCTTCCCGCTCGGGCGCCCGCCCCTCCGGGACGACGACACGCGCTACCTCCACGGCCGGGAGCTCTGCGCCCGCTGCCACGACGGCTCGGAGGCTGCCCAGGCCATGCGTGCGGACGATGGCGTCGACGTGTCTCCCGTGCACACGCTCGCCGGCACCGTGATGCAGGCGGCCTTCGTCGACCCCTTCTTCCGCGCCCAGCTGGCGCGGGAGCGTCGCCATGCGGCGGATGCCGAGGGCCTGGAGGCGGACTGCCTGCGCTGCCACGCGCCCCTCGCCCACCACGAGCGCACCCTGGGCGCGCGGTCGGCCCCGGACCTGGCCGAGGCGCTCACCGACCCCCTCGTGAACGAGGGCGTCTCGTGCACGGTCTGTCACCGCATCGGACCGGAGGGCCTCGGCGAGCCCGAGACGTGGAGCGGGCACCCCGTGATGGACCGCGAGGCGCGGCTCTACGGGCCGTACCCGGACCCCATCACGGGCCCCATGCGCGTGAACACCGGCTACGAGGTCACGTACGGGCCGCACACGGTGCTCTCGAGCCTGTGCGCGACGTGCCACACCCACGAGACCCACCACGGCAGCGAGCCCTTCCTCGAGCAGGGCCCGTACCTCGAGTGGCGCAACAGCGCCTTCTCCTACGAGGGGACCGGGGTCGGCTCCGAGACGCGCTCCTGCCAGGCCTGCCACATGGGCGACGCGGGCGCCACGCAGCTCGCCCACAACCCCGGCGGGCGGGACTTCCCCTTCCTCGACGAGCGCCCCGAGGTCCGCAGTCACCGCATCGTCGGTGCGAACGCGCGGCTGCTCGACCTGCTCGCCGCGGGCGGCGAGGAGCTCGGTGCACCGGGCACGCCCGAGCAGTACCGCGAGACGGCCGCGGCGACGCGGGAGCAGCTCCGCGGGCGGACCGTGGCGCTGACTCTGGAGGACGCACGCATCGAGGATGGGCGCCTGCGACTGGAGGTGGTCGTCGCGAACCGCGCCGGGCACCGGCTCCCGACGGGCTTCCCCTCGCGCCGCATGTGGCTCGAGCTCGAGGTCTCCGGACCGGACGGCACGTGGTTCCACAGCGGGAGCGTGGACCCCACCGGCCGCGTGCTCCCCGAGGGACGCGAGCTGCTCGAGCCCCACCACGTCCTCCTCGAACGAGAGGAGCAGGTCCAGGTCTGGGAGCGCGTCGCCGTGGATGTCGAGGGGCGCCCCACCACGCTGACGACGGCCATGATCGGGACCGCGAAGGACAACCGCCTGCTGCCCGTGGGCTGGAGCCCCGAGGGCCCGCACGCCGCGCGCACGGGGCCCGTGGGCGTGGACGACCCGGACTTCGAAGCGGGCCTGGACCGGCTCGGGGTCTCCATCGCCGTGCCGGAGGGCCTGCCGGCAGGCCAGCGACAGCGGGTCCGCGCGCGGCTCCACCTCCAGACGATGCCGCCCGCCTGGATCGAGCCCCTGCGCAACGGGGACTCCCCGGAGGAGCGGCGCTTCGTGGAGCTCCACGACGCGACCCCAGGAGCCAGCGAGGTGCTGGCCGAGGCGCGGACCTCCATCGCCGTG
>WTJQ01000300.1:1848-3987 GCA_011524785.1 Planctomycetota bacterium
TTGCAGACCTGTCCGCCGACGGGTCGATCTCCCCCTCCAGCGGCTGGAGGGCCGGGGAGGCGTCCTAGGATGGCGCTCATGGCGCGCCCCTCCGCACCCCGTCGCGAGGACTTCCTCCCCACCACGGCGGAGGAGGTCCGGGCGCGCGGCTGGGACGAGGTCGACATCGTCTTCGTCTCCGGCGACGCCTACCTCGACCACCCCTCCTTCGCCGCGGCCCTGCTCGGCCGCGTGCTCGAGGCCGAGGGCTTCCGGGTGGCGATCCTCCCCCAGCCCGACTGGCGCAGCCCCGAGCCGTGGCGTGCCCTGGGGCGCCCGCGCCTGTTCTACGCGGTCAGCGCGGGGAACATGGACTCGATGATCAACCACTACACCGCCAACCGGAAGCGGCGCAACCAGGACGCCTACTCCGAGGGCGGCCGGATCGGGCTGCGGCCCGACCGGGCCACCAGCGTCTACGCGCAGCGCTGCCGCGAGGCGTTCCCCGGCGTGCCGGTGGTGGCGGGAGGCGTCGAGGCCAGCCTGCGCCGCGTCGCGCACTACGACTGGTGGTCGGACACGGTGCGCCCCAGCGTCCTGATCCACAGCAAGGCGGACCTGGTCGGCTACGGCATGGGTGAGGAGCTCATCGTGGCCGTGGCGCGGACCCTCCGCGACGGTGGGACCGTGCAGGACTGCCGCGCCCTGCGCGGGGTGGCCTACCTCCTCGGCGCGAAGGAGGAGCTGCCCGACCACCGCTTCGACGAGTACCGCGGGGACGGGCGAACGATCACCATGCCCTCCTTCGAGGAGGTGAAGGAGGACAAGCTCGCCTTCGCGAAGGCCACCCGTCGCGTCCACCTCGAGACCAACCCCTGGAACGCCCGCCGCGTGGTCCAGGCCCACGGGAGCCGGCGCGTCGTCATCAACCCGCCGGCGATGCCGCTGGACGAGGGTGGGATGGACCACATCTACGACCTGCCGTACCAGCGTCGCCCGCACCCGCGCTATCGGGAGGAGGTCCCCGCGTTCCGCACCATCCGGGACTCGGTGACGATCATGCGCGGCTGCTTCGGGGGCTGCACCTTCTGCTCGATCACCCTCCACCAGGGCCGCACGATCCAGAGCAGGAGCAAGGACTCCATCCTGAACGAGGTGGAGCGCGCCGCCTCCGCCCACGACTTCAAGGGCACCATCAGCGACCTCGGTGGACCGACCGCCAACATGTATCGCATGCGGTGCAGCAAGCCGGAGGTGGAGCAGGTCTGCCGCCGGATGTCGTGCGTGCACCCCACGGTCTGCAAGCTGCTCGACACCGATCACCTCCCGACCCGCGAGCTGATGAAGGAGGCTCGCGAGACCGACGGCGTGAAGCGCGTCCACGTGGCCTCGGGCATCCGGATGGACCTCGCCCGGCACGACGACGACTACCTCGAGGAGCTCGCAGCCCATCACGTGGGCGGGCACCTGAAGGTCGCCCCGGAGCACGTGGCCCCCGGCGTGCTCGAGCTGATGAAGAAGCCTGACGGCGACGACTTCGACCGCTTCGCCGAGCGGTTCCAGGCGGCGAGCACGCGGGCGGGGAAGGAGCAGTACCTCGTCCCCTACTTCATCGCGGGACACCCGGGCACCGGGGTCGAGGAGATGATCGAGCTGGCGATCTTCCTCAAGGCGCGCGGGTACCGCCCGCGGCAGGTGCAGGAGTTCATCCCGGCTCCCATGGACGTCGCCACCTGCATGCATCACACGGGGCTCGACCCCATGACCCTCAAGCCGGTCAAGACCGTGCAGAGGATGCGCGACCGCCGCGTGCAGAAGGCGCTCATGCAGTTCTTCGAGCCGCGCAACTGGTTCCTCGTGCGTGAGGCCCTGGTCTCCGTCGGACGCGAGGACCTGATCGGGGAGGGGAGGTCGTGCCTCATCCCCTCCAAGCCGCCGCGCGAGGCGCTGGAGGCGCGCGCGCAGGGAGAGGGCGAGCGCCCCGAGGTGCGTGGTCGGCGGTCCAAGGGTGGCTATCGCCCCCGGCCGAAGCGCGGCTGAGCGCAGCCCTTCGAGAGGGCCGCGGCTCGGCTTGACGCAGGCGACGCGGGCCCCCGAAGGAACCCGCGCCGCTGCACGGTCACGCGCGAGGGCCCGAGCCCGGGACGCGCAACGAAGGGG
>WTJQ01000583.1 GCA_011524785.1 Planctomycetota bacterium
GAGGGCAGGGCGTGCCTCGAGAGGCCGAGCGCGCGGTTGCCAGGACGATCCATCGGATGAGCCGCGCCCCGTGGGCGCTGTTCCACGATAGCGCGACGCGCGTGGCCGGTCGGGTCGTCGGCGATGTCCACGCGTTCCCAGGAAGCCCCATGCCCTGGACCTCCTCGCGCTTCGCGCAGGAGTGCGTGGGAGGGGTCTCGGAGCGTGCCCTCCGTCGTGCAGCGCGATTCCCCCGCAAGGAGACGGACCCCCTTCCCGAGAAGGGCCGGTCGTCCTCACGATCCCGCTCCTCCTAGGCTGTCCCCGTGCTCAAGAACCTCGTCCGCGTCACCATCCTCGTCGTCATCACCGCAGCGGCGGCCACCTCCTGGGTGGAGGGACCCTCACGGGCGGCCGAGCAGGTCGTGCGCCTGGCCTCCGAGGGGCAGTTCGAGGAGCTCTCCGAGCTGATCGTCGCGCCCTGTGCGCTCGAGGCCACGGAGGACGGCGGCGTGCGGGTCGTCGACGCCGAGGGGACCGAGGCGCGCATCCCGGCGGGGCGGCTCCCCTTCCGTGCCGGCGCGCACACGCCGGTCGAGCGGGGGACGCGGACCTTCCGCGACGTGATCGAGGGGCGCTATCGCTTCACGATCGCGGCCGTGGGCTTCGGAAAGGACGAGCCCCGGGAGGGGCAGCCGGTGACGGTGCTCCTCTCCGTCGAGCGCGGGGACGTGACGGTCGACCAGATCGTCCACTGAGGGCGCCGCGGCAGCGTGGAGTCGCGGCCCGGCCTCAGAGGTAGCCCAGGTTCCGCAGCTGCTTGGCGATCTGCTCGTCGACGGCCTCGCGCTCCCCCCAGGCCGCGGCCACCTCGGGCCGCGAGCTCAGGAGGGCGCGCGCCTCCTCCTCGAGGCGCTGGGCGCTGGCCTCCGAGCCCACTGCCGCCGGACCGCCGTTGCGCTCGAAGAACGTGCCCTCCTCGAAGGCGATGCCCGAGCGATTGACGCGGTCGGGGAGGGTCTCGACCCACACGTGCTGGTCGTCGCGCATCGAGCGCAGCAGGTCGTCCACGTGCTCGCTGAAGGCGCAGGTCCGTGCCGGGGCCTCTCCGGCGGCGATGGGCGCGAGGTCCCTGCCCATGTAGAGGGGCTCGGCGTAGCCCGCGGCTGCCGCCACCGTCGGCGCGACGTCCGTCAGCTCCACGAGGCCCTCGACGACCTCGCCCGCATGGGCCCCGCCGGGGAAGCGGATCCACAGGGGGACGTGGACCGTGGTGTCGAAGAGCTTCTTGTGCGCGCAGTAGACCCCGTGCTCTCCCTCGAGGCACTCGCCGTGGTCGGCCGTGACGATCAGCAGCGTCTCGTCCCACAGGCCCCGGGTGCGGAGCCCCTCGATCAGTCGGCCGAGCTGGGCGTCGATGTGGGCGACGGAGGCGCGGTAGCGCGCGGGGAAGTGGCCGAGCGGGACGTGCTTGCGCAGGGCCGGATAGCCCGAGTGGAACCAGCCGCGCTGCTCGACCTCCTCGACGCAGGGCCGCGCGGAGCGGCCGCGCGGGACATGGGCGCGGAGGTGCTCCTTGGGGGCTGCGTACACCATGTGGGCGTCGAAGGCGTGCAGCCACAGGAAGCGGTCCGGGACCGGCGACGCGTCGAGCCAGCCGAGGGCGTCCCCGACGGACTGCTCGAAGGGCAGGCGTGAGCCGTCACTCCGGCTCAGGGCCCAGCGCAGGCGCTGGGCCAGCGGCATGCCGGCGTAGGGGAAGCGCTCGTCGAAGGGGCAGAACTGGTCGGCGAGGGCTCGCGCCAGGAAGTGCACTCCCGTGAAGGCCGCGCAGTCGAAGCCACGCTCGGCCAGCCGGAAGGGGATCGCGTGCTCCGGCAGGGCGCACTGCACGAAGTTGCGGTAGACCCCGTGCTGGAAGAGGTAGTTCGACGTCAGCAGAGACAGGTGGGACGAGAGCGTGTTCTGGCTCTGCGCGATCGCCTGCGTGAACGTCGCGCCCTCGGCGCGGATCGAATCGAGGCACGGGGTCAGGCCGCTGCGCCCATCGAAGTGATCTGCGCGGCCACAGTCGATGGTGACGAGGACGACGTGCATGGGGGCGGCCGCGTGCGCGACCTCCTGTACGATAGTGCCATGGCCAGCGAGGTGGGGAGGAGCATCGGCTCGCAGGCAGCGCGGTCCCAGCGCCCCAACCTGCTGATCCTCATGCCCGACCAGCTGCGGGCGGACTGCCTCGAGGAGGGCTCGGGTGCGCGCATGCCCCACCTGGAGCGGCTCGCTGGTGAGGGCCTCCACCTGCGGCAGGCGTACACGACCAATCCCCTGTGCATGCCGGCGCGGGCCTCGTTCCTGACCGGCCGCTACTGCCACCAGCACGGGATGTGGCGCAACGAGGGGCGCCTCGCCCGCTGGACGAGGACCTACCTCCACCGGCTGGCCCGCGCGGGCTACCACACCGCTCAGCTGGGCAAGGCCCACGTGTACGACCACGTCCCCTGCCGGGACCTGCGCCTCCAGGAGCGGCGCATGCGGGCCCTGGGGTTCACCCAGGTCGAGGAGGTGACGGGTCCGATCGCGACGACCCACACGGCCTCGGTGGTCACCGATCACTGGGAGGAGCGCGGCCTCCTGGAGCTCTTCCGCGAGGACTACGCCCGGCGGCGGGAGGCCGGTCCGCTCGACTCGACCTGGCCGAGTCCCCTCCCCGAGGGCGAGGGCCTGGACGACCGCATCGGGCAGCTGGCGCTGGACTTCCTCGCCTCCCCGGACGCGCGCCGACCGTTCGCCGCGTTCGTGGGCTTCGCGGGTCCGCACTGGCCCTGGGACGCGCCGCGGACCTGGGCCGAGCGCTTCGACCCCTCCACCCAGCCGGGACCCCTCCCGGTCACCGAGCCGGAGGCGCACGTTCCCGAGCCGGCCGCGAGCTTCCAGCGGCACCTGCAGGGGCGGGTCGAGCCGACGGCGGAGCAGGCGGGCCGGATCCGCGCGGCGTACCACGCCAAGGCCGCCCATGTGGACGCCTGGATCGGGCGTATCCTCGACGCGCTCGAGGAGCACGGGCTCGCCGACGACACGGCCGTCCTGTTCTGGAGCGACCACGGCGAGATGTTGTGCGACAAGGGGAGACTCGGGAAGGCGGTGCTCTACGAGCAGGCCGTCCGCGTGCCCGTGGTGCTGCGGCTGCCTCCTGCGATGGGGGGGCCGAGGGGCACGGGGTCCGACGCCCTCGTCTCCATCGTCGATGCGTTCCCGACGCTGCTCGAGCTCGGGGGCTGCGAGCCGGTGGCCTCCATGGGACGCTCGCTGGTGCCGCTGGCCGTGGGGGCGACCGACCGTCACCGGGACGCGGTCCTCGCCGAGGTCGATGGGGGGGACGGCTTCGAGGGCGCGAGGATCCGGCGCCGCACGCTGGTGCGGGACCGGACCCACAAGCTGGTGACCACGCACCGAGGGGAGCCGCTCTCCCTCCACGACCTCGAGGTCGATCCCCACGAGGAGCACAACCTGCTCGGCACGCCGGCAGCGGTCCCGCACGTCGAGCGGCTGGAGGCCGAGCGCGTGCGCATGAGGAAGGAGCGTCCGCGGTGACCGGGGAGCCCAGGAGAGCGCTGCTGTTCGTGGCCTGGGGCGATGCGTTCGTCCAGGAGGTGCTGGACTGCATCGCGGGGAGCGAGCTGCCGCGCGTGCCCCTCTACCTGCTCACCGACGAGACGAGCCACGTCCCGGACGGGGCGCCCCTCCAGGTGATCCGCACGTCCTTCCGGCTGCACGGCAAGCTGCGCAAGGCGGAGCTGATCGACCACCTCCCCGAGGACGTCGACACCTGGATGTTCCTGGACTCGGACACGCGGGTCCTCGGCGACCTGGACCTCGGCTTCCGGATGGCCGAGCGCCACGGGCTGGCCCTCGCGCTCGCTCCCCACGGCACGCTCGAGACCTTCCGCGGCTTCGGGGAGGTGTTCGACGCCGAGAGCGTCCCGCGAGGCGGACAGGCCCAGTTCAACACGGGCGTCGTCTTCTTCGCCCGCCGGCCGGAGATCGACGCCGTGTTCGAGGCGTGGCGGGACCTCTGCCTGGCGCACGCGGATCGCAGCCACAGCGATCAGCCGTACTTCAGCCTGGTCCTCGAGCGGCAGGGCGTCGTCCCCTACACGCTCTCCGCCGCGTTCAACTACCGCGGGATCGGGGAGTGGGTCGCGGGACCGATCCGCGTGTGGCACACGCGCGATGCCCTGCCGGCCGGCGCCAACGACTCCCACGCGTTCCGGCGCGTGCGCGAGGGGGAGGTCCTGCTCAGCAGCGGCCGCCCGACGGCCCTGGATGCGCTGCGAGGGCTCGTCGCCGCGCTGCTCGTGGTCACTGGCGTGCTCTTCACCGTCCTCGCCTCCCGCGGCGAGTCCCTGTGGGCCTGGCTGCAGGTGCCGAACCTCCTGGCGCTGGTCCTGGTCCTCGGGGCTCCCAGGCTGCTCCGCAGGGTGCGGGGCGCGCTGCCGCTCCTGCTCTCGGCCACGGTCCTCCTGGCCCTGGTCGTGCTCCCCGAGCTGGGCCTCCGGGTCGCCGGCTTCCAGGCCACGGGCGGCGTCTCCTCGGGTCCCCCGCGGGCCGCCCGCTTCGCGCGGTTCGTCGCCCACGAGGACCTGCTGTGGACGCGGGACCCGCACGACTCCGACGTGAACGACCAGGGGTTCCCCGGCCCGGAGCTGCCGGGTGCGCCGATCCCCGGGACGCGGCGGCTGCTGTTCCTCGGCGACTCCTGCACGGCCCAGGGCTTCCCCGCCCGGGTCCAGGACCGCGTGCCGGGGACGGAGGCCGTGACGCTGGCTTGCCAGGCCTACAGCTCGCTCCAGGGACTGCGCGCGGCGCGTCTCCACGGAGTCGCGCTCGAGCCCGAGGTCGTGTTCGTCGAGTTCGGCTGGAACGATCACTGGCGCGCGCGGGGCCTGCCGGACGCCGAGCGTGAGGCACCCTCGACCCGGACGCGGCTCGTGGAGCGCAGCCGCCTGCTCCAGCTGCTGGCACGGCGCGGGGGCGGAGGGAGCTCCCCGCCCTCCGAGTGGCCGCGCGTCTCCCCGGACGCCTATCGAGCCAACCTGGAGGCGCTCATCGCCACGTTCGAGGAGATCCCCGTCGTCCTCGTGACCGCGCCGAGCGCCCACGCGACCCTGGGCGTCCCGGACTACCTGGTGGAGGAGGGCTTCGCCCCCTCGGCCGAGGCCGTGCTCGAGGAGCACGCCGCCTACAACCGCGTGCTGCGGGAGGTGGCGACGGCCCACTCGACGAGTCGGCTGCTCGACCTCGCGGCGGAGCTCGACGCTCGCCCCGCCGAGGAGCTGCGGAGCCTCTTCCGGCCCGACGGGATCCACTTCACCGACGCCGGCCTCGACGAGGTCGCGCGTCTCGTCGCCGCGTTCCTCCGCGAACAAGGGCTGGTGGGCGCATGAGCGGTCCGATCGTCGCCGTCGCGGGGATGCATCGCTCGGGGACCTCCCTGTTCGCGCGCTTCCTGAACGACTCGGGGATCGACCTGGGGGAGCGGCTCCACGTGGACCTGCGCACCAACCCGTACGGCCACTACGAGGACGAGGACTTCCTCGAGCTGCAGCGCGGGGAGCTGGCGCGGGCCTTCGGGGGGGAGGACTACCGCGTGGCGGAGCCGTTCCAGCGCTCGGAGTCCTTCGAGGAGCGCGCCCGCGCGCTGCTGGAGCGCAAGCGGGCGCACCACGGGGACGCCGCGTGGGGATGGAAGGACCCCCGGACGACCCTGTTCCTCGACTTCTGGCGCGAGCTCGTCCCCGAGCTGCACGTGGTGGGCCTGCTGCGTCCGCCGCGCGACGTGCTGGACTCGCTCTGCCGGCGGACGCGCGCCTACTTCAGCGTGAGGCGCAAGGACCACCTGCTGCGCGTCATCACGCACTACAACCAGGCCCTCCTCGAGCACGCGCGGAGTCATCCCGATCACACGCACGTGGTCGACCTGCCCACCCTGCTGGCACACCCGCGCACGGTGCTCGAGCCGCTGTCCGCGCGCCTCGGCGTGGAGCTCGACGCGGAGCTCTTCGCTGGACAGTTCGACGGCAACGCCATGTCGCGGTCTCGGCGCGCCTCCGTGCTCCTGCATCGCCGCTCCCTGCGCGCGGCCTGCGAGGTGCACGGAGCGCTCGAGGCGTGCGCGGTGACGCTCGGCAGCGGTGGAGGGAGCGCCTGATGCGGGGCGCCGAGTCCGACGGGTCCGAGGTGCCGGCGCGGGTTCCCGGGCTCGCGGCCGCGACCGTCGGCCTCCTCGCGATCGGGGCCGCTTGGGTCGGCTACCAGGGCTGGCGCCTCCTCCTGCAGCCCCTCCCCAAGGGGGCGATCGACCTCAAGCTCCGCTTCCGCGAGGTGGCCCTGTGGTTCCAGGGTGAGCCCGTCTACGGCGTGCGAGCGGACGCGGTCTACCCGCCGGCCAGCTACGCGATCCTGCGGCCCGTGCTCGACCACGGCTCGCTCCCCCTGGCGCGCTGGCTCTGGGGCGGGTTGACCGTCCTGGCGCTCATTGCGCTGTGCCGCCGGTTCGCGGCCGAGAGCGGCGCCCAGGGCAAGGCCGCGCGGCGGCTGGCCATGGTCGTGCCCCTCGCGCTCTACCCCGTGGGGGCGACCATCGGCAACGGGCAGGTGGGGCTGCTCATCGCGGTCTGCCTGCTGCTCGTGCTTCCATTGCTGCGTCGTGAGGAGCGCTCGCTCGGGCAGGACGGGCTGATCGCCCTGCTGATGCTCGTCGCGCTGGTGAAGCCCTCCCTGGCCGCGTTCTTCTTCCTCGTGGTGCTCTTCGCCAAGGGGGGCCTGCGGCCCGCGGCGCTCACCGTCGCCGGGTACGGCCTCCTGACCTGGCTCGCGTCCCTCCCGCAGCGGAAGGGGCCCTTCGAGCTGCTCCTCAAGTGGAAGGACCGCAGCCAGGCGGGTTCGATCTGGGGCGCCCGGTTCGGGGAGGGAGCGATCATCGACCCCGCGGTGCGGCCCTCGCACCTGCCGCAGGTCGCGCAGGAGCGCATCGCCGAGCAGATGGAGCGCGGGCTCGTCATCAAGAGCATCAACCTCCACAGCCTGGTCTCGTACTTCGGCCAGCCGCGGTACTCCTTCCACGCCTCGTTCGTGCTGCTGGGGATCTTCGCGGTGTGGCTGTTCCTGCGCCGTGGCGCGAGCCTGCTGACGCTCATGGGGGTGACCGCGGTCGTCACGCTCTTCGCGGGCTACCACGCGTGGTACGACCACGTGATCCTGCTGCTGGCGCTGCTCGCCCTGCTGCGCGTGGCGTGGACGCAGGACTCGCGGCCGGCGGCCGTCCTCGGGCTGCTGCTCGTCCTGTTCCTCCTGGCTCCCGGCGGCGTCTACGCCCTCCCCGTGGCCTGGAGCAACGCCTACGTCGTGGGCCAGACGCTCGTGTTCCTCGCCGCCGGGGTGTTCCTCGCGCGGCGGGCCGCTGCCGAGCACGCTCAGGCTCAGCGATAGTCGAAGCGCGTCGCGAGGGGGCCGGCGGCCCTCAGGCACCTGGCCTGCTCCCGGGTCGAGAGGGACTCCTTCCAGGTCTCGTCGAGAGCGATGCCGGCGAAGGGAGCGAGGCGGGCGCGGTTGCCCATCATGTGGTGGGTCGTTCGCGGCGCGAGCTCGAGCAGGTCCGCCGGGGGCAGGCCGAGGAACGCACAGACCTCCGCGAGCCTCCGCTCGGGCTCCCGACAGAGGTCCTCGAAGCGCAGGGTGTGGAAGCGCTCCGGCCCGAGACGGCGTCCGGCCGCCAGCGCCTGCTCGTGGGTCCGCCTCCAGAAGCGGGTCTGGGACCCGGCGCCCGCCCCCTGGCGCTTGCGCGTGCTGTGCAGGAACGCGCGCGGGTCGCGGATGAGGTGCAGGACCTTCAGGTCGAGGCCCGGATGGCGAGCCAGCGCGGGGAGGGGGGCGAGGTCCTTCGTCGTGTCGAGGAAGACGCTGCGTCCGGTGACGTCCAGCAGGGCGCGAGCGATCGTGCGCCCGCGGTCGACCGCGGCTGCGGCCCGCCGCTTGGCTCCCGGCAGGTGGCGGGACGGTCCACGCTCCTGGATCTTGATGCCGTAGTCGTAGAGGTCGAGCTCGACGCCCAGCTCGCGGCAGCGCGCGCGGAGGGCGTCGAAGTGCGCGCACTCGATCATGGGCACGCCGCAGGAGCAGGGGTAGGGCTCGCCGCTCTGGACGATCCGTCCGTAGCGCACCGGGGTGATCAGCTCGCCGACCGTCGCGAGGTCCGGGTGGGACCCGAGCAGCATCCCCAGCAGGGTCGAGCCCGAGTAGGCCGTCGCGACCATGTGCACGTACCGCACCGGCGCGCTCATGCGAAGAGCTCCGCGAGCTGGGAGGTCGTGGTCTCGACGTCGAAGTGGCGGGCGATCTGCTCACGACCGGCCACGCCCAGCCGTGCGCGCAGCTCGGGATCCCGTGCGAGCCGCTCGAGGGCCGCAGCCAGGGCCTCGGCCGAGCCCTCCGCGACCAGCAGGCCCGAGACCTCGTCCTCGATCAGCTCGGGGATCCCCGACACCGGCGTGGAGACCGTGGGGATGCCCGTGGCCATGGCCTCCATGAGCGCGACCGGGATGCCGTCGACGTCGCCGTTGGCAGCGTGGACGCACGGGAGGGTGAAGACGTCCGCGCGCGCGAGGAGCGGGGGCAGCTCCTCCTGGGGGAGCGCCCCGGTGAGCGTGACCTGCTGGCGGACGCCGAGGCGCTCGACCTCGGCCTCGAGCGCGTTCTGGAGCGGACCGCCGCCCACCACGGTGCAGTGCACCTGCACGCCGCGGCTCGCCAGGAGCGAGCAGGCCTGCACGAGGACCGTCGCTCCCTTGCGCTCCTGGAGCTGGGCGATGAAGAGGACCTCGAGGACCTCGTTGGCGGGGACCGACTCGCGCGCGGGGAACTGGGCCAGCGGGAGGCCGCAGTGGACGACGTGCACCCGCTCCGAGGCGTCCACGCCCGGAGGAGCGCTGGCGAGGACGTGACGCTTGGTGGCCTCGGAGATGGCGACGATGAAGCGAGCGCGCCGGATCTTCTCCTCCAGCACCATGCGCTTGGTGAACAGGAGGTTGTGGGCCGTGAAGCTGAAGGGCACGTCCAGCAGGCGCGAGAGGACCAGCGCGATGGTCGCCGCGTTGATGGCGAACTGGGCGTGCACGTGGCGCACGCCGCGTCGCTGCAGTCCGCTCGCGAGCTGGACGGCCATGGCGAAGTGGAGCAGGGCGAAGCCCCGGTTGCGGAGGCTGTCCGAGCTCCCGAGGGTCACGCGGGCGAGCGTCCCCAGGTAGCGGAGCGGGCGCCGGGCGAACCAGCCCACGTGGGCCGCGACGAACGCCACCGGCCGCAGGGGGAACACGTAGGTGGTCTCGTCCACCAGGGGGAGGCTCTCCGCGGAGAGCGCGTCCCGGTCCGGCGGCCAGCAGGCGCAGGTGACCACCTCGATCCCGCGCGCGCGGAGCCCCAGCACCTCGCGGTAGACGAAGGTCTCGGTGAGGTGCGGGTAGAACTGCGAGAGGTAGGCGATGGGCCCTCGTGTGCCCGCGGAGCTCAAGCCTCCCACCCCGGATCCTCGCCGAGGAGCTCGGCGAGCTCCTGGTTGTGGGGGCGGTAGTGCTCGGTGAGCTCGGCCCGGGTCGCGGGGTCCAGGTCCGCCCCGCGTGCGCTGTTGGCATGGGGGAAGGACCCGAGGTCCCGCGGCTCGACCCCGACGTGCTCCTGGACCCGCGCGAGCTCGCGCTCGGGCTCCGCGAAGAGGCGCTCGCTCAGCACCACGTGCAGCTGCTCCCGGGGGTAGTGCTCGAGCCAGGCGCGCAGCTGGCGCGCGTACTCCCCGCGCGCTCGATAGGACCAGTGGTTGTGGGCGTGGCTGAAGGAGCCGGGCTCGCGGAGGAGCCGCTCCTCCTCGCCGCGAGTGCGCTCGGACTCCAGGGCGAGGGCCCGCGCGAGATCCGCCTCGGGCTCCTGGCCCCACCGGACCTCGTGCCGGTGGTGCGAGACGGCACGCTCGACCGGGTCCCGCAGGACGACGACCAGGCGCGCCTCCGGGAGCATGGCGTGGACCGAGGCCGGGCAGCGCGGGTGGAAGAGGTAGTAGGGGGTCGCCTCCCCGACGCGTCCGCCCTCGGCGCGCACGGGGAAGTGGGCGCGGTACCAGTCCTCCCCGTGGTCCTCGTGGGCGTCGAAGTAGTGGACCTCCTTGACGGGCGCGCCCTGGATCCCGGGGTGCCGCTGGAGCGCTTGGAAGAGCGACGTCGTCCCGCCGCGCTGGGTCCCGATCACGAGGAAGTCGGGCAGGGGGCGCCGGCCCGCGGTCCACAGCCGGGGCAGCAGCGCGAGGTCCTGAGCCAGGGCCTTCGCGACTGGCGCGGGGGGGAAGCGACGCCGACGGATCATGCCAGGACCTCTTTGTAGAGCTCCAGGTACGCGCGTGCGGCTCGTTCCGCGGAATGCTCCTCCTCGACCGTGGCGCGGGCGCGCGCGCCGAGAGCGCACGCCAGCTCTCGATCGTCCAGGACCGCCTGCAGCGCCTTGGCCAGCGCGTCCTCGTCCCGGGGCTCGACGACGAGCCCCGACTCCCCTTGCCGGAGGACCTGGTCGGTCCCGGAGACCCGCGTCGCCACCACGGGCAGCCCGGCGGCCATCGCCTCGAGGAGAGCGATCGACAGGCCCTCCCAGAGCGAGGGCAGGACGAACAGGTCCGCAGCGCGCAGGAGCTGGTCCACGTCGCGGCGGAGGCCGAGGAGGGTGACGTGGTCCTCGAGCCCGAGGCGTTCCACCTCGGCGCGCAGCGCGGACTCCAGCTCGCCCGTCCCTGCGATCAGGAGATGGGCCCGGGGATGGGTCTCCACGACGCTTCGCATCGCGCGGACGAGGTGCAGCTGGCCCTTCTGCTCGGTCAGCCGTCCGACGGTCAGGAGGAGGGCGGCGTTCTCGTCGAGCCCCAGCGCACGCCGGACCTCCGGCCGGTGCTCGGGCTGTGCGCGCGTGGCGAGCTCGACGCTGTTGGAGATGGTCACGAGCCGACGGCTCGCGCCGATGCCGCGCTCCACCTCGGTCCGCATGGTCTCGGCCGTGGCGACGATCGCCGCGAAGCGCTCCCGGTTGCGGCGGTAGAGCCTGCGATGGACCTCGCGCTTGAGGCGCCCCCATGCCGAGCCGCCCGCTGGCAGGTAGTCGACGTTGTGGACGGTCCAGATCACGGGGACCGGCAGCGCGAGGGCGAGGAAGTCGAGGGTGTGGAGCAGGTGGGTCTGGACGAGGTCGATGCGGCGCTCCCCGAGGAGGGTCCGCAGGCGACGCCCGTAGTCCGCTAACTCCTCGCGGAAGCGGAGCGGCCGCTCGATGCCGAACCGTCGGGGACCGAGGACCTCGACGGGGATCCCTGCGGCCTCGAGGTCGTGGCGGATCTCGCCGTCCACGAAGGTCGCCACGACCGACTCCACGCCCATGGCGGCCTGCTGCGTCACCAGCGAGCGCAGCACCTCCTGGGCACCGGCGCGCTCCAGGGTGAGGATCAGGTGGAGGACTCGCACCGCGGCTCAGTCGCCTCCGTAGCCGATGGCCTCGAGCTGCTGACGCGCGGGTGCTCCGAGGGCCTCTCCCTCCGTCGACTCCACGCGCGGGTGGCGGCGCTCCCAGTCCGCGAGGTGGCGCGCGAGGTCCGCCGCGATCTCGGGGTGCTGCTCGAGCCGGTTGGTCGCTGCACCGTCCTCCGCGCCGCCCGCTGCCTGGAGCTCGACGGGGTCCGTCCCCGGATGACCGTCCCGGTTCTCCACGTAGCGCCACTCGGCCGCGTACGCCGCGAGCTTCTCCCGCTCGCGCCAGGCGGTCTCCGCCACGAAGACCTCGGGGAGGTCCGGGAGGCTCGTGCCCGTGAGCAGGCCCGCGAGCGAGACGCCGTGGAGATCCGGGCTGGGGCGGAGCCCGCACAGCTCGAGGACGGTCGGCATGACGTCGATCAGCCGCACGCGGTCGGGGATGCGCCGGGCGTCCAGGGTCCCGGGGCGCGAGAGGATCAAGGGCACCTGCAGCTGGGTCTCGTACAGGAGGTCGCCGTGGGGCTTCACCACCACCGCGGCGTGGTCCCCGTCCAGCGCCTCCCCGTGGTCGCTCGTCACGACCACCAGCGCGTCCGTCCAGCCCTCGAGCGCACGCAGGTCGGCGACGAAGCGCCCGACGTCGTGCGAGACCTGGGCCACGGCGGCGAGGTAGCCCTGGTCCGGCTCGCCCTCGAAGCGCTCCCGGAACTCGGGACGCAGCTGGCGCTCCCGCTCGTGCACCTCCATCAGGTCCACCTGGAGGAAGCCCGGAGCGTCACCGTGGTCCGCCGCCCACTCGAGCGCCCTGCGCAGCACCCGGCGCGAGCGGGGGAGGGTGACGTGGCCGAAGGCGTAGGTCTCCTGGGCGTCCCCTCGATCCATGAACTCGAACACCACGTCGCTGTCGATGTACGTGTCGAAGCCACGATCGAAGCCGAAGCAGGTGTTGATGTTGGGGTTCGCCGTGATGCCGAACGTGTTCCAGCCCGCGGCTCCGAGCTCCTGGGCCAGGGTCCGCGTGGTCGCGGGGAGGGCGTCCCCGGCCTCCTTGAAGATGCCCAGCCCTCGCGGGTGCAGACCGGTGACGAGTCCCGCGATCGAGGGACGCGTCCAGCTGCAGGGCGCGAGGACGTCCTCGAAGACGATGCTCTCGCTCGCGAGCGCGTCCAGTTCGGGGCTGACGTCCTCGGGTCCGCCGTAGCAGCCGAGCCGGTCGGCACGGAGGGTGTCCACGATCACGAGGACGACGCTCGGGCCCTCCGGGCGCTCCCCTCCACAGCCCTGGAGCGCCGCCGCCGCGGCGCCGAGCACGAGGACGGGGGCGAGCGGACGCATGGCTCGATCCTACTCCATGCCCGCGATGCGCCCGGCCCCGTGTCTCGGGCCGCAGGGTGTCCGCGGAGCCTTGGCTCGGCACTGCTACGATGAGACCTCGCGGCGCGACCCGGAGGTGCCTCGCGGTGCGACCCGGGTGTGATGGACGCCACGGCCATGCCCATGACCCGTTCTCGCCACTCGACGCTCCGCGCGGCCCTCCTGGGAGGTCTGCTCGCGCTGCTGCCTGCGTGCGGTGCGGACCAAGGGCCCGAGCCCTGGAGCGTGCTCCTCGTCACGCTGGACACCACGCGTGCCGACCGGCTGGGCTGCTACGGCTACGGACAGGACACGACCCCGAACCTCGACGCACTCGCAGCCGACGGCGTGCGCTTCGAGTTCGCGGTGTCGACCGCGGGCATCACGCCCGTGGCCCATGCGTCGATCCTCACGGGCCTGAACCCGCCGCGCCACGGCGTGCGCGTCTTCCACGGAGCTCCTGGCAGCTACCTCGACCGGACCACGCCGACCCTCGCGCGCATCCTCGGGGAGGCCGGGCACGCCACGGGGGCCTTCGTCAGCGCCTACCCCGCGTCCGAGCGCTTCGGCCTCGACCACGGCTTCGATCACTTCGACAACGGGGCCAAGGACAGCGCCCTCCACACCGACCCCGAGTTCGAGCCGAAGCTGGGCGTGCTGCGAGGCGCTGGCGACTGGCAGCAGCGTCGCTGGGTCCCCACCCAGCGACGCGCCGATGCGGTGACGGACAAGGCGATCGCCTGGCTCGAGGAGCAGGACGGACCCGTGCTGCAGTGGGTGCACTACTTCGATCCCCACGACTCCTTCCTCGTCCCGCCCCGCAAGTTCCTGCAGCGTTTCGAGGCGCGTCGTGACGGCCCCGACCGCATGGCGCGCGTCTACGACGCTGACCTCAACTTCATGGACCACCACGTCGGGCGCCTGCTCGAGGCGTACCGCGAGCGGGGGCGCATGGAGCGGACGATCGTGCTGGTGACCGCGGACCATGGGCAGGGCCTGGGGGACCACGACTGGGAGCAGCACCGGATCCTCTACCGCGAGCAGCTCCAGATCCCCCTCCTCGCGCGCTGGCCCGGCGGACCACGCGGCCGCGTGGTCCCGGACCTCGTCCGTAACACGGACCTCCTCCCGACGATCACCCAGCTGCTGGGGCTCGAGGCCCCGCGCGGGCTCGACGGCCAGAGCGTCGTCGACCTTCTCGATGCCTCGGGGGAGCCGCGCGTGGCCTACGCCGAGGCGCTGAACACCCTGGACAGTCACGCGCCGGGCGCCCTCCCCGAGCGCCACAAGGACCTGCTCTTCTGCGCCGTCGAGCGCGACTGGAAGCTGATCCACCACGTCGAGCACCCCGAGAACAGCGAGCTCTACGACCTCCGCGAGGATCCGGGGGAGCTCGTCAACGTGCTCGACGAGCACCCCGAGGAGGCCGCGCGCCTGCTCGCGTTCCTCGAGGAGTCGGGCGGCATGGCCGTCCGGACCGGGGAGGTGGACCCGATCGAGGAAGAGGCCGCTCGCAAGCTGGAGGCCCTTGGCTACTCCGGGGACGAGTGAGGTCGCGCGTGAGCCGGCTCGCGCGGGCAGCACGGGCTGGTTCCTCGTCCTGACGGGGTGCGGCGTCGCTCTGCGGCTGGTGGCACTCCTGCTGGCGGGCGACCTCGAGCCCGTGCTCGACGAGGGGGCCTACCTCTATCACGCCGCCTGCTGGGAGCGGTTCGGCTTCCACGTGGACAGCGGGCGATGGCTCTGGGCGCCCGGCTACCCCCTGTTCCTCCGGGTCGCCCTCGGTGCCTTCGGCGTCGAGGGCGTGCAGGTGGCCAAGCTCGTGCAGGTCGTCCTCTCGGCGAGCGTGGGGTTCTGCACGATGCGTATCGCCGCGGACCTGTTCGGGCGCCGCGCGGGGGTCGCCGCCGGCCTGCTGTGGTGCGTGCACCTGCCGCTGATCGGGTTCACCCACCTGCTCTGGCCCGAGACCCTCTTCCTCGCCCTGCTGATGCCGGCCCTGGCGCTGCAGCTGCGCTGGTCCCAGCGCGCCGACGAGCCCGGCGCGGCGGGTCTGCTCCTGCCGGCCGGGCTGCTCCTCGGGTGCGCGGCGTTGGTGAAGGAGGCCGCGATGCTCCTGCCGCTGGTCCTCGCCGCGGCGATCCTCGTGCGCCTGCGCGGGAGCTGGAGGGAGGGCGCGCGCGCGGCGAGCCTGCTCGTGCTCGCGGCCGTCGCAGCCGTGCTCCCCTGGTCGCTGCGCAACCAGGAGGTCCATGGTCAGGTGGCGCTCGTGGGCGCCTCGGCCGGCTACAACTCCTGGGTCGGGGTCACGGGGCGCACGCGCAACTTCGACTACCCGGCGGCCTTCCTCGCGCCAGGCCGTGACGGCTACGCGAGCCTGTACGACGCGGAGGACTGGCGCTTCCGTGCGTTCATCGAGCGGCCCGAGGGCACGACCCTCGAGGCGCTCCCGGCGCGCCGCGAGGGCCGCTCCCCCCGCAACGCCGTCCAGCTCTCGCGCGCGGAGACCGCCCGCGCCTGGCGTCATGCGAGGCGTCACCCCGGGCTCTTCCTGCGGGGTCGCATCAAGCAGCTGTCGAACTGGGTCACCCCGACCTCGTTCTTCGTGCGGCACATGGGGATGGGGCGCTACGTCGGCCTGCAGCCGGGTGGCTGGCAGCAGCGCGCCCTGCTGGTGACGGCGCTCCTCGTCCCCGCGCTCGTGCTGGTCCTCGGCGTGCGCGGTCTGGTCCGCCTCGTTCGCGCGCGGGCCCCGGGGACGGAGGTCGTCCTGGCGGCCCTGGCGCTGGCCGTGGCTCTCGCCCTCCTCGTGGGC
>WTJQ01000472.1 GCA_011524785.1 Planctomycetota bacterium
GGCGGGCAGCCCGCCCCCGATCAGCCCGAGCGCCAGCGCGAAAGCGACCGCCACGAAGAACACCTGTCCCGTCACGCGGAATCCGAACGCGACCTCCGTGAAGGTCTGGAAGTTCGTGGTCCCCGTCTCGATCCCGTTGATCGGCAGCACCATGACGAAGCCCGCCAGCCCGCCCAACAGACCAAGGAGAAGGGACTCGAAGAGGAAGCCCATGGCGATGCCCCAGGGACGGAAGCCCGCGGCCAGCAGGATGCCGATCTCCTGGGTCCGGTCCGCGAGGGCCGCCAGCATCGTGGTCGTCGCCGTGAAGACCGCCGCGACGCCCATGATGAGCCCGAGGAAGCCCCCGAGGAACCGGAGCGTCGCCGACAGGATCTCGGTCTGGCTGGTGAGGCTCTCGCGCTCGGTGAGCACCTTGGCCGGCACGACCTTGTCGTCCGCGAGCCGGGCCGCCAGCGCCTCGAGGTCGGCGCCGGGGCGCAGCTTCGCGAGCACGCGGCTCGGGCTGCTGCGCTCGAGGGCCGCCATGATCCGATCGAGGTCACCCCAGATCTCGGAGTTGCTGGGCCCCTCGGAGCGGAACACCCCCACGACCCGGAACGGCGTCGTGTTGATCTGCAGGGTCTCGCCCACCTGGCAGCCGCGCATCCGGTCCACGAGGGCGCTGCCCACGAAGACCTCGTCGCTGCCCGGCTCCGGCTGGCGCCCTTCGACGAGCTCCAGCTCGTCGCCTCGGATCGCGTACGTTGCGGGCTGGACCCCGCGGATCGGGACGTTGGTCTCCCCGCCCGTGATGCGGAAGCGGCGCACGGCCAGGTAGCACTCCATCGACGCGAGGGGCTGCCCGTCGGCGTCCACCGCGATCTCCGGCACCGTGTCCTGCAGGCGGCGCCCGCGGTCGCGATCGAAGATGCTGTCGCCCTCGCCGGTCGCACCCGGGCGCAGGAAGACCGCCAGGTCATCGCGCCCCGAGTCGGCGTACAGACGCTCGAAGCCCTGCTGGAGGGCGAGCACCCCGGAGACCACCGCCACCGTGGCTCCGATCCCGAGCACGGTCAGCAGGGTCGCGGAGCGCCGCACGAAGAGCGAGCGCAGGTGGTACGAGAAGGCGATGCTGCGCATGGTCATGCCCTCGCGTGCAGGGCCTCGACGACGCGCAGCCGCGAGGCGCGCAGGGCCGGGATCAGGCCCGCCAGGAGCCCGGTGCCCACCGCGACGGCCGCGCCGAGCAGATAGGTCTCGTCCTCGATGGCGAAGCCCGGGAGGAAGGCGCTGGCGGTGTTGCCGATGGCCGGCTCGATCGCGCGGGCCAGCCCCATGCCGAGGGCGCCGCCAACGCACGTGAGGGCCAGGGACTGCGCGAGCAGCACGCGCCCGACCGTGCCATCCCGGAAGCCGAGGGCCTTCAGGATCCCCGCCTCACGGCGCTGCTCGCGAGCGGCCATCAGCATCGTGTTCACGCACGCCAGGAGCACGGCTGCGAGCACGCCGCCGCCGATGGCCGAGACGAAGAACGGGATGTTCCCGTACATCGAGACGAACTGGGCCTGGAACTCGCTCTCGGTCGTGGTCTGGGTCCGCTGAGGCCCGTTCTCGAAGAGCGAGTCGACCCGGCGCATGAGGGCCGCCGTATCGGTCCCGGGCTCCGCCCGCAGGACCATGGCCCCCACGCCGGGGGACTCCCCGGAGGCGCCGAGGGTCTCCTCGAACAGCTCCCAGTGGAAGAAGAAGGTCTGGTCGTCGAGGTTCCGCGTCGCCGGCGCGTAGATGCCCGCGACCTCGAAGTCCCAGGCCTTGTCGGCCCCGTCGGGATGCGGGAAGAGCGCCCCCATGATCGGCACGCTGTCCCCGACCTCCCAGCCGAACTTGTCCGCGAGCCCCTGGCCCACCAGGCAGGTCGTCCGCCCCGCGAGGAACGCGTCCGCCGAGCCGTCGACCACCTCCATCTCCGGGTAGAGGTCGAGGACCTTGCCCGGGTCCACGGCGAACTGGGCGAAGAAGTTCGAGGGGTCCTGGTAGTAGCCGCCGAACCACTGCCACCGCGCGACGCTCTCGACTCCCTCGACCCCGGCGATGCGCTCGGGGTACCAGGCCGGCATCTCCACGAACAGGCTCACCGCGGACTGCACCCACAGGCGTTGGCTGCTCTGCAGCTGAGCCGTGGCCTCGAGCGTCGTGACCAGGGAGCGCAGGACGCACAGCAGGAAGATCGCCACCGTCAACGAGCCGACGGTCAGCAGGGTGCGCAGGGGGTGCCGCAGCAGGTGGCGCGGCGCGATGCGGAGCAGGTCCATGGCTCAGCCGGCGGGGGCCGCCTCCTCGATGCTCCCGAGGCGCCCCTTGTCGAGGTGCACGAGCCGCTGCGCGCGAGCCGCCGCGGCGGGGTCGTGGGTGACCATGAGGATGGTCTTGTTCATCTCCTGGTTCAGGCGCTGGAGCAGGTCCAGCACCCCGTCGGCCGACGCACGGTCGAGGTCCCCGGTCGGCTCGTCGCACAGCAGCACGCGCGGATCCGTGACGATCGCGCGCGCGATCGCGACGCGCTGCTCCTGGCCACCCGAGAGCTGCTGAGGACGGTGGCCCGCACGGTCCGCGAGGCCCACGACCTCGAGCGCGAAGCGCGCGTGCTCGTCCTGCTGCTTGCGGGTCAGGGGGGTGAGCGTGAGCGGCAGCCGGACGTTCTCGAGGGCGCTCAGCACCGGCACGAGGTTGAAGCCCTGGAAGACGAAGCCGACGCTGCGGGCCCGCCACTCGCTGAGGGCGTCCCCCGTGAGCTGCCCCACGTCCTCGCCCGCCACGACGACGCGCCCCGTGTCGGGCCGGTCGAGCCCGCCGACCAGGTTGAGCAGGGTCGTCTTGCCGGAGCCCGACGGCCCCATCAGGGCGTAGAAGTGCCCCTCGTCCATGTGGAGGTCGAGGCCGTCGAGGACCCGCAGCTCCTCGCCACCCCGCCGGTAGGTCTTGGTCACGCCCTCGAGCTGGATGCCTTCACTCATGGTTCGTTCGCTGTCGTCGTCGGATTCAGTGGTGGCGTGGCCGGGGAACGCGCGCGCTAGCCTGGCGCCGCGGGGCCGTGCCTTCCTGTGGCGGGGAGCCGCGCTCAGTCGCCCAGGCCGCCCCCCAGGACGCGGTCGCCATCGCGCAGGTCGTAGGGAGGGTCGGCGAGGACCTGCTCGCCGGCTTCGAGGCCGCTGCGCACCTCGACGGTCGCACCGGAGCCTGGGTCCGCGTCCACGGCGCGGAACCGGGCCTGTCCCCGGTCGAAGACGAAGACGCCGCGCGTCCCCTCCACGGTGACGAGGGCGCTCGCCACGACCTGGACCCCTGCCGGGGCCTCGGCCTCCTCGGGCTCGGCGGCCAGCTCGCCGAACACGACGCGCACGCCCATGTCCGGACGGACCCGGGGGTCGGGGGTGTCGAACGCCAGGCGGACCTCGATGGTGGCCTTCTGCCGATTCGCCGTGGGCCAGATCCGGTCGACGCGGCCCGGCATGGGCTCGCGCGGGAACGCGTCGAGGACCAGCGTCGCCGGCGCCCCGAGCTCGACCTTGGCGAGGTTGGTCTCAGGCAGCTCGACCTGGACCTCGAGCGTCGCGAGGTCCACGAGGGTCGCGACCGCGCCGCGCGAGGAGGCGCCCTGGGAGTTGGGGCTGACGACCTCGCCCACCTCGGCGTCCTTCAGCACGATCATCCCGTCGAAGGGAGCGCGGACGGAGAGCTTCTCGAGCGAGGCAGCGGCCCGATCACGCTCCGCCTCGCGCTGCTGCACGCCGGCTCGAGCCCGATCGACGGCCACGCGCGCCACGGCCACGGCAGCCTGCGCTTCCAGGCGCGCGGCCTCCGCGCTCGTGACGCCGGCACGCTGGGCATCAAGCTCCGCGCGCGCGCTGGCCTCGGCAGCCACGACCTGGTCCAGCCGCGAAGGCGGCTCGACCCCGCTCTCGGTCAAGGGGCCGACGCGCTCCAGGTCCGCAGC
>WTJQ01000410.1 GCA_011524785.1 Planctomycetota bacterium
GACGATCGACTCCCCCTGCACGGACTGCAGCGGGAGTGGAGGGCGCACCACGCCCGCGGAGGTGAGCGTCGAGATCCCCGCGGGGATCGAGGACGGGATGCGCCTCGTCGTGCGGGGCGAGGGCGACGCAGGTCCTCCGGGTGGCGTCCGCGGCGACCTCTACGTGGTGGTGCGCGAGCAGGACCACAACCTCTTCCAGCGCGGCGGGCCCGACCTCGTCGCGGAGCTTCCGTTCAGCTTCGGCCAGCTGGCCCTCGGCACGAAGGTCGAGATCCCCACGCTGCGGGGCAAGGTGGAGATGAGCGTCCCCGCGGGAACGCCGACTGGCAAGGTCTTCCGCCTGCGCGGCCAGGGCCTGCCCCGACTCGAGGGCGGCGGCCGCGGCGACCAGCTCGTGCGCGTCTTCGTCGAGGTCCCCAAGAAGCTCACCACCGAACAGCGCGAGAAGCTCGAGGAGTTCGAGGAGCTGCTGGCCGAGTCGCAGGGCAAGCGCTCGTTCCTCGATCGCCTCATGGACAAGTTCTCCTGAGGGCCTCGACGCGCCGGCTCCTCGCCGAGCCGCGGACACCCCGGCCGTCGCCTCCTCCCGAACACCCCCCCGCCATACCGACTCGACCGACCGGACAATGCCATGAGGAAACGTCGCAAGGAACGCACCGAGCAGGACACGACCGATCAGGCCCCCCAGGAGGGCGAGCCCGAGGTTCAGGAGGACCCCGGAATCGTGGCCGAGGCCGAGGAGGTCGTGGAGGCCACGCCCGAGGAGCGAATCGCAGAGCTCGAGGGGCTCCTCGCCCGAGCCCAGGCGGACTACGCGAACCTGCGGCGGCGCAATCTCGCCGACCAGGACGCCGCCGTGGCGCGCGCCGAGGCCGCCCTGCTGGGCGAGCTCCTCACCTTCGCCGACTGGCTGGACATGGCCCTCGTGACCGAGGTCCAGAGTCCGGACGCGATCACCATCAAGGAGGGCGTGCGCCTCACCCGAGACCAACTCGGTGGCCTGCTCTCGGCAAGGGGCGTGAGCGCCATCTCCACGGAGGGAGCCTTCGACCCCGAGCTCCACCAGGCCGTGGCCACCGTCGAGGATGCCGACGCCGAGCCCGGCGCGATCGCCGCCGTGGTCCGCAAGGGCTGGAAGCGCGGCGAGGCGGTCCTGCGTCACGCCCAGGTCAAGGTCGTCGCCGCCCCGGAGGCCCCGTCCGAGGAGGGTGCCGAGGCCGACGAGACCGAGGGCGCCGCCGCGGCGACCGAGGAGGCCTGATGCCCACCTACGACTACCGCTGCAAGGCCTGCGGGCACGAGCTGGAGCTCTTCCAGTCGATGACCGAGCGCCCCAAGCGCAAGTGCCCGAGCTGCGGCAAGAGCTCGCTCGAGCGCCTCATCGGCGCGGGGGGCGGCCTGCTCTTCAAGGGCTCGGGGTACTACCAGACGGACTACCGCAGCCAGTCGTACACGGACGGTGCGAAGGCCGACAAGGCCGCGCAGTCGGCGGGCGACGGCAAGAAGGAGTCCACCAGCGGAGACAAGAAGAGTGCCGCCGGCTCCAAGGGCAAGAAGAAGGCGGGCGGCAGCTCGTCGAGCGGCAGCTAGCTCCGAGCTGCCCGCGAATCCGCCCGCTCACGCCTCGAGCGCGTGCTGCAGCCAGTCCAGGGGCGGCCCCCCCAGCCAGGAGCGCGGCCGCAGCGCGCCGAAGGGCCCGCGGCCGGCCTCGAGGAACCCCACGTGCCCCCCGTGCGCGGACACGGCGAGCTCGACCGAGGCGGAGACCTGCTCCGTAACGGGCGCGACCGCGGGCGTCATGAACGGGTCGTCCCGCGCGTGCACCACGAGGCAACGGCGCTCCACGCTGCGCAGGTAGGGACCGGCCGAGGCCCGGCGGTAGTAGTCGTCCGCGTCCTCGAACCCGTGCAGGGGGGCGGTGAGGCGTCCATCCAGGTCGCGCATGGTGCGCGCGGCGAGGATGCCGTCCACGTCGATCCCGGCCTGCTCCAGGACGGCGCGCTTGGCCCTCACCAGGGGGAAGGTCTTGCGCAGCAGCCAGCCCCGGTACATGCGAGCGGCGCCGTGGTCCAGGGCCTCGGCGCACGCTGCGAGGTCGAAGGGGACGCTCACCGCCACGCCGGCCGTCAGAGGGGTGGCGCCGCGCGTCTCGCCCAGGTGCTTCACGAGCACGTTGCCGCCGAGCGAGAACCCGATCGCCCCGAGCCGGGTCTCGGGCTCGCGAGCGCGAAGGACCTCGAGCACGGTGCCCAGGTCCTCGGTCTCCCCGGAGTGGTAGCCCCGCGCCAGCCGGTTCGGCGTTGGGCCGCACCCCCTGAAGTGCACGAAGAGCGCGCGGAGCCCGCGCTCGCGGAGGCCCGCCAGGACCACGCGTGCGTAGGGCGAGGCGATCGACCCCTGCATGCCGTGCAGCACGACCACGAGCGGCGCCCCGCGAGGCCCGTCCAGCCAGGCCAGGTCGAGGAAGTCTCCGTCGGGCAGCTCGAGGCGCTCGGGCCGCGTCGCCACGGCCTGCGGGCGCAGCAGGAGCCCGGACCAGAGGGTCTGGGCGTGGGGCCCGGCGAGGGGAGCCGCCGGGACGAAGGGACGCAGGAGGGAGCTCACGACCCAGCCGCCGGAGCCACCTCGCCGGCGAGGAGACCCTCCACGAGCGCAGCGATCGCGTCCGTGTCGTTGGCTCCGATGACGAGGTCGGCCTCGGCCTGGATCTCGGGGAGGGCGTTGCCCATCGCGACGCCCAGTCCGGCCGCGCGCAGCATCGGCAGGTCGTTGTCGGCGTCCCCCACGGCGCAGACGCGCTCGGACGGGATGCCGTAGCGCTCCTCCACGACGCGCAGCGCCTCGGCCTTGCCCAGGCAGGGCGCGTGCACGTCGACGGCCACGAAGCGGCTCTCGCGGTGACGCGCCAGGATCGAGAGCGGGAAGTGGGTCGTGTAGATGGGCCGATCGACCCGCCGGGCGATCGCCTCCGCGTAGGCCAGCGGATCCTCGTCCCGCTCGGCGAGGAAGGTCGCGCGGATGACGCACTCCTCGGCCACGAGCTCCTCCTCCGTCGCGTACTCCACGCCGATCAGGCCGTCGAGCGAGCGCTCCTCGGCCTCCGTGCGCGGCGTGAGGCAGAGCTTGCGACGGGCGCCCATCAGGATCATCAGGTCGTCGTGCTCCCGCCGGAACGCGTGCAGGCGCTCCATGGTCCGATTGGCGAGCAGGCGCTCCTCCACCAGGCGGCCCTCCTCGAGGTCGAGGACGGCCGCGCCGTTGAAGAGCACCGCGGGCGTCCCCAGGTCCAGCTCGACGAGGATCGGCTCGGCCGAGAGCCACGAGCGACCGGTCGCCACCAGGACCCGCACGCCGGCCTCCTGGGCGCGGCGCAGCGCGGCCAGGGAGGCCGGGCGCACCCCCTCGCTCCGGTCGAGCAGGGTGCCGTCGAGGTCCAGCAGGAGGGCGTCGCAGGAGCGTTGCACGGCAGGAGCATAGGCCTGCCGCCCGTTCAGGCCGACCCCTGCCGGCAGAATGCAAGTATCTTGCAGGAATCACCCGCAAGTCCCTTGCAGCTGCTCCGCGGGCCGCTTAGCCTCCCCGCCGTGAGGCACGGAGCCCGATCCCCCCAGGCCCTCGAGCGGCTCGCCCGCCGCAGCATCGCGCTGCTGGCGCTGCCGCTGGCGGCGTGCCTGCTGCTGGTGGGACCGGCCCACGTCGTCCTGCACGGCCACGGAGTCAGCTCCAACTGCGCAGCCGGGGGCCAGGGCGGTGACCACCTCGAGTCACGGGCGCACGCTGCCGCAGCCTCGGGCACGGCGACTTCGGCCGATGCCACGGCGGGCCATGCGGCCCAGGAGCTCCTCGAAGCACACGCGGGCGCCGAGGACTGCCAGCTCTGCCTCTTCGCAGGCGCGCCGGTCGCGCACACCGCGGTCGCCCCCATTGGTCCGACCGCGCCGCCTCTTCGGGTCCGCCTGGCGCCCTCCACACG
>WTJQ01000568.1:0-1978 GCA_011524785.1 Planctomycetota bacterium
GCCCATGTACTGGCTGGCCCGGTCCGGTGGACAACCGACTGTTCTCCGGGCGGCACGCCCGGCCCCCTGGCTCGTGGCGGCGGGTCAAGGGAGCCTGAAGGGACGCTCGATCGCCCCTCCAGGGCGCTCCAGGGCCGATTGTGCGCCTTTCGAGCTTCAGGGATCAGGGGTATCCTCCCGATGGAGAGACCAGCCGGAGCCCCTCCAGGGCCCGCGGTCGGTCCACCCGCGCCGCAGCGCCCCTCCAATCATGATCCAGCGCAAGAAGAAGATCGTCCTCTACCAGCCCAAGCAGGTCGACGACTCGCTGGGGGCGGAGTCCTGCAAGGACATGCTCCCGCTCGAGATGCTCACGATCGCGGCCTATCCGATCGCGGATGGCTACGACGTGCAGATCGTCGACGGCTCGCTCTACACGGGCACGGCCGGGCACGACGCGCTGCTCGAGGCCTGTGACGGCGCGATGATGGTCGCGACGACCGGCATCCTCGGCTACATGGTCACCGACGGCTACCTCGCCATGCGCAAGGTGAAGGGCCGCTACCCGAGCCTGCCCGCGGTCATCGGCGGCTGGTTCGCCAGCGTCCGCCCGGACCTCCAGCTGGAGACCGGCATGTACGAGTGCGTGGTCCACGGCCAGGGCGAGATCGCCTTCCGCGAGGTCGTCCAGGCCATCGACCACGGGACGCCCCTCGACGACATCGCCGGCCTCTCGATCATGCGCGACGGCCAGGTGATCCGGACCGAGCACCGCGGCGTCGTGGGCTGGGACAAGGTCCTGCGCCCCGCCTGGGACCTGATCGACATCGAGCCCTACAAGCGGCACCAGCTGCGCAAGGACAGCGCGCGGGACGTGCTGCGCATGCCGACCCCGCCGAACCTCGGCTACGGCGAGCCCTACTTCGGGATCACCTACTTCGGCTCCTACGGCTGCCCCGAGCCGTGCACCTTCTGCTGCTCCCCGATCGTCACCGACCGCCGCTGGAAGCCGGCGCCGGCCGACCGGATGCTCGACGACATCGAGGACCTCTACGAGCGCTGGGGCGGGTTCGACGCGATCCGCTTCCACGACGCCAACTTCGGGGTCATGGAGAAGCGCGCGCGCGCCTTCGCCGAGGGCTTCATCGACCGCGGGCTCCACCGCAAGGTCAGCTGGAACGCGTTCATGGAGACGCACTCCATCCTCAACTACAAGTCCGACACCCTCGACCTGCTGGCCGAGTCGGGCATGTACATCGCCGAGATCGGGGCCGAGGCCGGCACCGACGAGATGATGAAGAAGATCGGGAAGCCGATCAAAGGCGACGACAACATCGAGGCCTCGGTCGAGATGGATCGCCGCGGCATCCAGGCGTCGGTGACCTACATCATCGGCTACCCGGGCGAGAGCGAGGAGTCGATGCTCGCCACCATCGACCAGTGCCGCCGCCTGCACATGGCCGCGCCGCACGCGCGCCCGACCGTCTGGCCCTACCGGCCCATCCCCGGGACCGTCATGTGGGACCAGGCCATCGAGCTCGGCTACGAGGGTCCCAAGACCCTTCCCGAGTGGGGCTCGATCGGGGAGTACCACCTCGAGGAGACCTGGCCGGGCAACATCCCGCCGCGGGTCGCCGAGGCGCGGATGATGTACCAGCACTTCGCCACCCTGAACTGGGGCCTGGCGCGCGGTCGTCGCCGCGGGTTCTGGGAGAAGCGCGCCGAGAAGCGCCTGGGCGACGGCTCCTTCGTCGACGGCCGCCTCGAGACCCGCGCCTTCGGCATCTACAACAAGCTGCGTCGCACGCTGTTCAAGCCCGATGACCTGCCGCGCTCCTGGGTCGACCCGGGACACAAGACCGGCACCGCTGGCAACGAGCGGTCCAAGTCGCGCAAGGCGATGACCGACACCGCCCTCGGCAACTGACGCGTGTCGAGCAGGGCTGCACCGCAGCCACGCGAGGAGGGGCGCCCCGGATCGACCGGGGCGCCCCTCCTC
>WTJQ01000568.1:2078-3972 GCA_011524785.1 Planctomycetota bacterium
CCTTCTGCGAGCTGGTGAGCAGCTCGCGCCCCAGCACGTTGACCCCCAGGTGGGACAGCTGGAGGCGCATGGCGACCAGCACCTTCTGACCGCCGCCTCCCGAGTGCGTCGCGATGGCCGCGCCCTTGCCGTTGAACAGCTCGCGGAAGTCCTCGGTGCCTACCGACAGCCATGCGATCGCGTTGGACAGGGTGGGGGGGATCGAGCCGTTGTACTCGGGCGCCACGAACGCGAAGGAGGTGGCCTCGCGGAACAGGCCCGAGAGGGGCTCGAGGCCCGCGGGCATGCCGGCCGCGTGGGCCGCCGGCGTGTAGAGCGGCAGGGCGTCCTCGCTCAGGTCGATGACCTTGGAGGTCTGTCCCGCCTCGGCGGCGAGCTCGTGGAGGCGATCGGCGAGGGCGCGGTTCTTGCCGCTGCTGGCGGTGCAGATGAGGAGCATGGTGGGGGCACCCGGGTCGGGCGGAGGGACACTCTGGCCCGTCCGGGCCGTCCTCTCAAGAGCCCAGGCCGAGGCCCTGGGCCACGTAGCGCAGACCCACGAGCAGCAGGGCGCCCTGGACCAGCCGCTGGAACGTCCGCGCCGCGAGGCGCGCGTGCAGCCAGTGCCCGGCGAGCCCGCCGATCGCGAAGGCGGGGGCGAGCAGCAGGTTCCAGCGCAGGGTGTCGGCGTTGACGATCCCGGCTTGGACGAAGCCCACGCACGCGGCGCAGGACGTCACGAGGAAGAACGTCTGCAGGTTCGCGCGGAACGCGGCCGGGCCCCAGCCGCGCAGCGAGGCGTACACCAGCATCGGCGGTCCGGCCGTGTTGAACGCGCCGCTCAGCGCGCCGGCGGCGCCGCCTGCCAGCAATCCCCAGCCGCGGTGCAGCGCGCGGGGCTCGAGCCGCGGCCGCGCCAGGCCCAGGACGCTGCTGACCACCAGCACGGCGCCAAGGGCTCCGAGGAGCGTGCTCGATGGATAGGAGCGCAGGAACAGCAGCCCCAGCGGCGTCGCGAGGGCGCCCGCGATCGCCATGCCCCCGACCTCACCCCGGTCCGCGTCGGCCCGCAGGGACCACGCGAACCAGGCGTTGAGGACCACGCAGAAGACGGTGACCACGCCCACCGCCTGGGGCACGGGCCATACGAGGGGCAGGAGCGCGACCGGGATCATGGCCGAGCCGAAGCCCGTCAGTCCCTGGGTGAAGGCGCCCAGGAAGAAGCACAGCGCGGGGAGGAGGAGGTCCATGGGGCGCGTCCCCTGAAGGACGGGAGCCTGCGCGCGCTCAGTCCACCCGAATGCGCTCGAACTCCAGGAGCGTGCCGCCCTGGACGTAGGCGACCCCGACGTCGCCCTGCGTGATCTTGCCCGCGATGGCGCTCGTGGCCTCGTACTCGTGGCGGTCCCCGGCCTCGTCCTCGAAGGTCACGTGGTGCGTCGTGCTCGTGCTCGTCCTGTAGTGGCCGCTCGAGTTCCTCCGGGAGCTGGTGTGCGTCTCCGTGCGCTCCTCCAGGACGCCCCAGAGGTGGCGCTCCTGCGGGGACTCCAGGACCTTCTTGCGCTTGCGCAGGGTGCCGAAGCCGATGGCGAGCCCGATCAGGACGAACGGCAGGCCGAAGAGCGGGAACCAGATCGCCATGCCGGCGGGTGCGTTGCCCTGATCGTCCGCCATGCGCGTCATGGTGAACGCCATGACCGTCCAGAAGGCGCCGAAGCCGGCGAACACGAAGCCGAAGGCTGCTCCGCAGCCCGCTCCCTTCATGGCCTGCTTCGCGTCCACCTCCCGCGCCATCAGCTCGTCGAGCCGCGGCGAGGTGCGGGCTCTGGAGAGGCCGAGGCGGACCGCCTCGCTCGGAGTGCTGGCGATCGGGGCGAGGTTGGAGTGGCGGGGTTCGGGGGTCATGGGGTCCTCA
>WTJQ01000170.1 GCA_011524785.1 Planctomycetota bacterium
CCCCCGAGGGAGCCCATGCCGACACCATCCGCCTCCTGGACGGCACCTCCATCGAGGACGTCCAGGTCCGCAGCGAGGGCCTGCAGAAGATCACCTACAAGGACGGCCGCAAGGAGGGCGAGGTCGACGTGGACAAGGTCGTCGGCATCGTCTTCGACCCCAAGCCGGCCCTCGTGGACACCGCTGAGGCCGGCCTCGCCGAGGACCTCTACATGCAGGCGGTGCAGGACCTCGAGGAGTACATCGCCAGCAACGACGAGCCCGAGCGCAAGTACCCCTGGGCCCTCGCCTACTCGATGTACCGCGTCATCGAGCTCAACGAGACCATGGGCGCCTGGGACGCCGTCGTGGCGGGCGCCGATCGCCTGCTGGCCAAGGCCCCCGAGAGCCGCTACGCGCCCATGGCGCTGATCCGGAAGGCCGAGGCCCTCTACGACGCCGGCAAGGCCGCCGACGCCATGAAGGCCCTCGACGCCCTGGAGACCATGGCGGGCGGGGCCGGCCTCGGCGCCCGCTGGTCGGTCGAGATCGAGCTGCGCCGCGTGCTCCTGGACGACCGCGTGACGGGCGACGCGCGCATCAAGAAGCTCGAGGACGTCTCCGCCAGCGCCGGCGGCTCCTACCCGACCGTGTGGGGCCGTGCCGAGGTCGCGATCGGCGAGGCCCTGCTGAAGGAGGGCAAGACCGCCGAGGCCGAGAAGGCCTTCCGGGACGTCGTGAAGGCAACGGGTGCGGACAACCGTGCCCTGGCGGGCGCCTGGAGCGGTCTCGGAGCCTGCGTCTTCGGCAAGGCGTCCGTGGCCAAGGAGGCCGGTGAGGAGGGCGCCGACGCGATGCTGCGGGAGTCCGCCCTGGCCTTCATGCGCGTCGTCATCCTCTACCGGGACCAGACCCGCTACCTCTCCGGCGCCCTCTACTGGGCCGGCCGCAGCTTCGACCTGATCGGGGACGACGAGAGCGCGGACCGCGCCCAGCGCCTCTACCGCAAGGTCATCCGCAACCACAAGGGGACCCGCTGGGAGCAGGAGGCGCGCGCCTTCATCCGCCGCACCTGAGCCACTCTCTCCCGGGGACCTGCTCGCCAGGACCCTGCCGCGGGCGCCTGCTCCCTCTGGGGCGGGCGCCCGCTCGCATTGCGCACCCTTGGCCCTCGCCGCGTCCGGCCAGCCTCTGTCGCGTGGGCAGCCCGTCGGATTCCGAGTGGCTTGGATCTCGGGACGAGCAGGGCCTCCTCGGGCGGTTCGGGACATGACGTGGCGCTCCAGGTCACGCCATCCCGGTTCTCGTTGGGTGGGCCAGAGTCGTGCCGGCGCGCTTCGAGGCCAGCGAAGGAGACGGCGCTGCCGTCTGCACCTCTCCTCGGGGCATGGAGACCTCCCACGATCCGCAGCCCTGCCGCGCCGCCTGGCGCGAGCTCGCCGTCCACCTGCCCTGGCTCGCGGAGCGTCTCGAGCGCGTCGGTCACGATGCCTCCGAGGCGGAGGACCTGGCGCAGGAGGCCGTCCTTCGGGGTGCTCAGAAGCGGGGGGACGGCGTCGTCCTCGGCTCGCCCCGGGGCTGGCTCCTGGTCGTCGCTCGCAACCTGGGGCGTGACCTGCGCCGCAGGCGGGAGCGCATCGGCGTCGAGTCCCTCGACGCTCTGGCCCACGAGCCCTGCGTCGCGGAGGTCCCGGAGGGCGGGCAGGACGGGCTCGACCTGGTGGATCTCCACGATGCGTTCCTCCAGCTCGCTCCTCGGGACCGCCTCGCCCTCACCTCCTGGACGGTGCACGAGGGGGCCGCTGCGCGCGTCGCCGAGGACCTCGGGGTCCGGCGTGAGCTGGTCAAGGTCCGGCTCTTCCGAGCGCGCCAGCGCCTGCGACGGGCGCTCGAGACGCTGGGGGCAGGCGCATGAGGGTGCTGGCGCTCGTGCCTCTCCTCCTGCCGGCATGCGTTCCCCCTGGCGATGTTGCGAGCGTCGGACCTCGCGGTCGATCAGCAGGCGCACTGCCCATGGCCTGGCCCGAGCTGCGCGGGCAGCTGCGGCGCGCCGGGGACGGCGACCTGGTCGAGGGACTCTGCTGCCGGCTCGCGGAGGCTCTCCAGGGAGGGTTGCAGCACCGAGCCCTCGACGGGAGCGAGGCGCGTGAGTGGCTCCGGACCGCACGCGTCCTGCGCTCGGCCGGTCGGGAGGGCCTCTCGCAGGCCCTGCTCCGCGCGGTAGTCGCGCTCTCCAGGGATCCCGGCGAGGCGGCAGCCGCCATGCTCGACCGCTTCGAGCGGGGGGACCTGACTGGAGCGTCCCAGCGGACGCGCGTGGAGTGGCTCGTCCACTGCGCGGGCCTCCTGGACCAGCGGACCCGCGTCCTGAGGGTCCTGGGCGTGCATGGCGGGACACGAGTGGAGACCCAGGAGGCAGGGGATGCGCACCGTGGCAGCTCCGAGGCAGCGAGCGGAGCGCTCATGAGACGCGCACGCCGTTGGGAGGTGGCGGTGCACGGCTCGGAGCAGTCCGTGAAGGGCAGCGCGCCGGGCACGCCGGACCTCGGCAGCAGTGCACCTCAGAGTCCAAGAGGTGCGGACCGGGGAGGAGGCTTGGCAGCGCGATCCAGGGACACCGCGAGGCCGGGAGGGAGTCGCGCCTCCGTGCCAGAAGACACCGCCCACCGGCTGAAGAGCGCCGCCAACGAACTCAGGAGCACTGCGCATGGCACGGCTTCCGCGGGATCCAGCGAGGCGATCGCTGCCCTTCAAGCAGCCACACCCAACCAGCGCGATGACGACGTTCCGCCGTGGCTCGAGAGCGCGACGCGGACGTGTCTTCAACTCGAGCGAGCACTCCGAGACGCGTGCACGTGCTCCTCGAAGAGCGGTTCGAGGCACTGAGGTCAGCTTCTCACGACGTGGGAGACGCCGGAATTTTTTTGGTTGCGCGCTGCACTCGGTGCTTGGTCGTGCGGCGTCGTTCCGGTATCACAAGGGCGCTCTGGTCGGCAGCGCACTCGTCTCCGGGTGTCGTCACGCGTGTGACGAGGAGGCTTGTGTGAAGTGGACCAGGGAACAACCACGACATCAGGTGAGGCGGTCTTCCTTCGGGGGGGCCGCCTCATCCTTGGTGCCGTGCTCCGGCGCGAGTGCCACGACGAGCGCCGTCGTGGTGGCGCTGATCCCGGGCCACAGGGCGTCCCGAAGGGCCTCAGGCCCTCGCTCTGGCATCGAGCCAGGGGGATGAGTGCCTGCGGAACCACGGCGGGCTCGAGGCCTCGCGACGCTCCTGAGCGCGCGGGGTCGCGCCGTCAGCGGCCGACGCCGTAGTAGGTGAAGCCCTGCTCGAGCAGGGTCGCCTGGGGCCAGACGTTGCGTCCGTCGAAGAGCACGGGCTGCTTGAGGTGCCCCTTGATGGCCTCGAAGTCAGGCCGACGGAACTCGTTCCACTCGGTGACGAGCACCAGGGCGTCCGCTCCGGGCAGGGCATCCATCGGACGCTCCACGTACTCGATCCGATCGCCGAGATAGTGCTCGCGGCACATCTCGATCGCCTCGGGGTCGTTGGCCACGACGGTGGCGCCCTTGGCGAGGAGGTGCTCGATGAGCACGACGGCGGGCGCCTCGCGCATGTCGTCGGTGTTGGGCTTGAAGGCCAGGCCCCAGACGGCGAAGCGCCGTCCGGTCAGGTCCTCACCGAACTGCGCGTGGATCTGGCGCGCGAGGAGCAGCTTCTGGTCCTCGTTCACGGCCTCCACTGCCTGAAGCATGCGGAAGTCGAGGCCCTCGTCGGAGGCCGTCCGGATCAGCGCCTTCACGTCCTTGGGGAAGCACGATCCGCCGTAGCCGACGCCCGCGAACAGGAACCGTGACCCGATCCGCTCGTCCGAGCCGATGCCGCGGCGCACCTCGTCGATGCTCGCCCCGACCTTGCTGCAGAGGCTGGCGATCTCGTTCATGAACGAGATGCGCGTCGCCAGCATCGCGTTGGCGGCGTACTTGG
>WTJQ01000456.1 GCA_011524785.1 Planctomycetota bacterium
AGGTCGGAGCCGGGGGGCTCGCCGGGCACGACCCCGAGGCCGGCGGCGACGGTCGCGGCGAGGTCGTGCGCCTGGTCCCAGTCCCGGAGTGCCTTGCGGTCCTCGGCGCCCGCGCCGTGACAGCGCGCGCAGCGGACCGCCAGGAGGCGGGCGACCTCGCGGGCGTCGTCGGCCACGGCGTGCGCAGCCGCTCGCCTCGGCTGTCCCGCTCGGGGGTCGGACGCGAGATCACTCCCGGCCAGGCCAGGGAGGGCGAGGCCGAGGAGCGCGAGCACGCAGCCCGCGAGGGTGCGTGACCGTGCGCTCACTTGTACTCGTTGTGCCCCGCCTTCTTGCGGCGGAGGATCTGGGCGTAGGCGGCCTTGAGGGCCTCGCCGTCGCCCTGGATGCAGGCGGCCTCCGCCTCGAGGATCGCGTCCGCGAGGGAGAGGCACGAGCGCCGGAACCCGACCTGGAACAGCGCCAGCTCCTGGCCCTCCATGTCGTCGAAGGGCGGCGCCTCCTGGGCGGCCGACACGAGCGCGGCCTCCTCCATCAGCTTGAGGAGGCGCAGGGCCTCGTCGCGCTGGTCCGGGTCCTCGACGATCTTGCCGAGGGCGCGGGTGGAGCCCTGCAGCACGCCCATGGCGCGGGTCAGCGGGGTCTCGTCGTCCCCCTGACCGGAGACGAGGGGCATGGCGAGGGAGAGGAGCAGGAGGGGCAGCAGGGACTTCAGCATGGATCGGACCTCGCGTCCGATCATAGGCCCTGGCCGCGCGGGTCCCCAGGCCGGGGGCGGGCATGGGCGGCGGGCTGCCGCAGCTTGGCCCTTGCTGCGTCCGGGGGCTGGGAGCCCCTGGCCGATCAGGCGGAGAGGATCCCGCGCCAGATCTGCAGGGTCGCAGCCGCGCATCGGTCCCAGGTGAAGGCCCCCGCATGGGCGCGGCGCTGGGCACGCAGCTGCTCGTCCCGCGAGTCGCGCAGGGCCTCGAGTATGCCGCCTGCGACGTCGTCCGGTGCCGTGGAGACCCAGCGGCCGTGGGGGCCGAGGGCCTCGACGAAGGCGGGCAGGGGCTCGGCGACCACCGCGGCCCCGGCGGCCAGGGCCTCCAGGGGCGTGACCGGGGAGCTCTCGCTCTCCGCGAGGTGGAGCAGCACGTCGGCCTGGGCCAGGGCCTCGGGGAGGTCGTCCTCCACATCGCCCGAGCGCCACTCCACGGCGCCTCGGGCAGGACTGCTGGCGAGGGCCCGCGTGAAGGCCTCTCCGCGATCCCCGGCGCGCCCGAGGAGGAGCAGGCGCGCCTCCGGCTCGGTATCCAGGACCTGCTCGAACGCTGCCAGAACGACCTCCGGGCGACGCGCCGCGCGGACCGCGCCCAGGACCAGGATGCGTGCGGCTCCGGTTGGCGGGGTCTGGGGGGAGGTCCGCTCCCGCTCGAAGTGCTCGCAGCCCACCGGCGTCCAGTGCACGCGGTCGAGGGGCAGGCCGAGTCGCTCCGCGACCGGGGCTCGGAGACCGTCAGCGAAGACCACGACCGCGGCCGCGTCACGTGCAGCCCTGGTCAGGGCCTGCTCCGCCGGGCTCCCGGGCCGCGGGAGGTCGGCCACGGGGACCACGCGCGGGACTCGGCCCAGGGCCGGCAGGAGGGGCCGGGTGCAGTGGAAGAGGTCGACCGGCGGCAGGTACCGCTCGGCGCCACGCCGCAGGAGGTCCCGCTGAAGCCGGAGCCAGCGCTCGCGAACCACGCGCTGGACGCGCGCGGCGCGCTCGAGCCCGGCGAGCCGGTGCTCCTGCGAGCGCGCTCCGGGCCCGACCTCGGAGAGCACCAGCTCGGGAGCATCGTCCCGCGCGCAGAGCGCTCGGGCGAGCTCGCGCGCGTAGCGGCCGACGCCAGGGGCGTGGGTCACGCCCGGGAGGTGGTCGAGGGCGACGCGCATCACGCGGGGGGCGGCCCCTCCTGCAGCGCCTTGCGCATCACCGCGATGAAGCGGTCGAGCTCGGCGGTGGTGGTGTGGAGGCCAGGCGAGACGCGGACCCCCCGCACCTCGGGAGTGTCGACCGGCGAGGTCCGGATGCGGTGCTCGCCCCAGAGGAGCCGGTGCAGCTGGCTCGGGCTCCAGCCCTCCACCCCGACGGTCGCGATCCCGACCGTGCGCTCGCGCGGGGCGAGGAGGGTCACGCGCGGATCCTCGAGGAGCGCGTCCAGCCAGCGATCGCGCAGGGCCCGCAGGCGCGCGGCCTTGCGCTCCAGGCCCACGGCCTCGAGCAGGTCCAGGGCCGGCCCGACCGCGAGGAACGGCGCGACGGGGTGCGTTCCCAGCTGCTCGTAGCGCGCGGCACGTCCGTCCAGGGCCTCGTCCGCGGCCAGGAGCGGCCAGATGCGGTCCCGCGCCTCGCCGCGCACCACGACCATGCCCGTCCCGGTGGGCGCGTGGACCCACTTGTGCAGGCTCGTGGCGTAGAGGTCGACGCCGAGTTCGGTCAGGTCGAACGGGAAGTGCCCGAGTCCGTGCGCACCGTCCACGATGCAGAGAGCGCCGTGCTCGCGGGCGAGGGCCGTCAGGCGCGCGACGGGCAGGATGCGGCCCGTCAGGTTGACGACCTGGCTGAGGAACACGACTCGGGTGCGAGGACCGAGCGCCGCGCGGTACGCCTCGACGACCGCGTCGTCGTCCCCTTCAGGGCCCGGGAGGGCCACCACCCGGCGCACGATGCCCTCCCGGCGCTCCCGCTGTCGCCATGCGGCGCGCATGCGTGGATAGTCCTGGTCGGCGTGGACCACCTCGTCCCCGGGGTCGAGATCGATCCCCATCTGCAGGAGCTCGAGTCCCTCGGACGCGTTGCGGACGAGCGCGACGTCCTCGGTCGCACACCCGGCGAGCTCTGCGAGCCGGCGCCGCACCTCGGCCTTGCCGCGCTCCTGCTCGCTCCAGAGCACCTGGGCCGGAGCTCCGTCCGCGGCCACCACCCCGGCCAGGTGCGCACGCTGCACCGCGAGCGGAGGGATGCTCACGCCGCCGTTGTTCAGGTACACGACGCTGCGGTCGGCCGCGAACTCCTGCGCGAGGGCGTCCCAGGCCGCGTCGTCCCCGGGGTGGTCGGGGACTCGGAGGGGCGAGGGGCCTGCAGCCCGGCAGGCGGTCAGCCCCATGGCCGCGGCGGGGGCGCTGCGGAGCAGGTCGCGTCGGCGCGGCATGCCCTCCACTATGCGAGGCGCTGCGCGGCGGGACCAGCATGGCTGTGGCCTGACCCTCCCGCAGCGGTGCAGCCACGGTCCGCGAAGGGACGCATGGGGACCCAACGGAGTCCCCGCGTGGCGGGACCGGCTCAGTACCGACGGCGCACGCGGATCGTGCCGGTCGAGGGGCCCTTGAAGGGGCGCGCCACGAGACCGGACTGCGGGCCCACGCCCTGGAGGCTCCGGGCCGTCTCCTCGGGGCGACGGAAGCGCCGCTCCTCCTTGCGGATGTGGACGACGCGCAGCTCCTCCTGCTGCAGCTCCTCGGCGATGCGCTTGCGCTCCACGGGCCCCGGGGGGGGCTTCACGAGGCCGCCGTCGGCGCGCATCGCGAGGAGGAACTCCCCCCAGAGCTCCTTCGCGAACGGCAGCCAGATGGGCGCCGTGGCGAGGATCACGATGTACTTGAGGAACTCCATGGGGGCGAGGCGAGGCGCTGGACCTCAGGCTCCTCTCCTCATCGGCTGGACCGGGCCCTGTCCGGCCACGGGAGCTCGGGTCGCAGGACCGTGCCTCGATCCGGGACGCTCAGGGCCCGGGGGCCGGGCCCCGGCTCAGTTGTTGACGGCCTTGAGCTCCTCGCGCGTCGGGTTGTCGTTCCGCTCCCCGCAGCGGTGGCACTGCAGGTAGAGGCGGATCTCGCCCGAGGCGGTCGGGTGCAGCTGGACGAGGTCCTTGCCCGTGTTCCAGGAGACCTTCGGGTCCTCGGTGCGGTGCGTCCAGGTGTGCCCG
>WTJQ01000035.1 GCA_011524785.1 Planctomycetota bacterium
CCTCCTGCTGCAGGAACCCGCGCGTGAAGATCGGCTGCGTTCGAGAGATCAAGACCCATGAGTACCGCGTCGCCCTGACCCCGGCGGGGGTCGAGGAGCTGCGCGCCGACGGGCACGAGGTGCTGGTGGAGGCCGGAGCTGGCGAGGGCTCGGGGCTCGGGGACGAGCTCTACGCGGACGCGGGCGCGACCCTGGTCGAGGGCTGTGACGGCGTCTGGGCGGAGGCCGAGATGGTCCTCAAGGTGAAGGAGCCGCAGGAGGTCGAGTGGGCCCGGATGCGGCCCGGCCAGACCCTGTTCACCTACTTCCACCTGGCTGCGGATCGCCGGCTCACCGAGGGGGTCCTCGCGACGGGCTCGCACTGCATCGCCTACGAGACGCTGGCGGTCGATCGGCGCCTGCCCCTGCTCGAGCCCATGAGCGAGGTCGCGGGTCGACTTGCGATCCAAGCGGGCGCACGCAGCCTCGAGAAGCCCGTTGGCGGCTCCGGCGTGCTCCTCGGCGGCGTGCCCGGCGTGCGCCCGGCTCGGGTCCTGGTCCTCGGAGGCGGCACGGTCGGGACCCAGTCGGCTCGCATGGCCGCCGGCCTGGGCGCCGACGTCGTGATCTGTGACGTGAACCATGCGCGCATGGCGTATCTCGACGAGGTGCTGCCCGCGAACTGCACGACGCTGTGGTCCAGTCGCCGGGCGATCCGGGAGGAGCTCGCCGCGGCCGACCTCGTGGTGGGCGCCGTCCTGATCCCCGGGGCCGCCGCACCCAAGCTCGTGCAGCGGGCCGACCTCGAGCTCCTGCGTCCCGGGAGCGTGATCGTGGACGTCGCGATCGATCAGGGAGGCTGCTTCGAGACCTCTCGCCCCACGACACACACCGATCCCACCTACGTGGTGGACGGGGTCGTGCACTACTGCGTGGCGAACATGCCGGGCGCCGTGCCCCGCACCTCGACCCTCGCCCTCACCAGCGCCACCCTTCCATGGGCGCGGCGCCTCGCCTCGGAGGGTGTGGCGGCCGCGGTGCGCGGCAGCGAGCCCCTGGCCCTCGCGGCCAACAGCATCGGCGGGACACTGACGTGCGAGGCGGTGGCGCGGGACTTCGGGATGGACTGGTCGCCGGCCGTCGAGGCGGTGGGCGCCCTCGCCTGACGCATGTCGGACAGCGCCGAGACGCTCGACGTCCTCCTGTTGGCGGTCGTGCAGGGGCTGGCTGAGTTCCTGCCCGTCAGCTCGTCGGGTCACCTCGTCCTGGGGCGGAGCCTGCTCGAGCTCGAGGAGGCCGGCCTCGCCTTCGATCTGGCCCTCCATGCGGGCACCCTGATCGCGGTCCTCGCAGCGTACTGGCGGGACGTGGTCGGGCTCGTCCAGGACCTGCTCGCGGGGCGCTGGGGCCTGATCGTTTGGCTCGCCGTGGCCTCGCTACCTGCGGGCCTCCTGGGCGTCCTCGGCAAGCCCCTGTTCGAGGAGGCCAGTACGAGCGCGCGCGCGGCGGGGTCGGGACTGCTCCTCACCGCTCTCCTCCTGACCCTGGGACAGGTCGCGTCCAGCAGGGGCGCCTCGTCGGGAGAGGAGCCGGAGGTGGAGGCCAAGGCCCCTCCCGGAGCAGGGGCGCAGCCCGTTCCACCGCTCTGGACCGCGCTCGTGATCGGGGCAGCCCAGGCGCTGGCCCTCTGGCCGGGCGTGTCGCGCTCGGGCAGCACGATCGCCGTGGGCCTCCTGCTCGGGCTCCGGGGCGTGGAGGCCGCGCGGCTCTCCTTCCTCATGAGCCTGATCGCGGTGGGAGGGGCGACCTTGCTCGACCTGCCCGACGCACTCGACAGCGGCTTCGGCCCCGTCACCGTGGCGCAGGTCGGATGGGGGGCCCTGGTGGCAGCCATCGTGGGCCTCCTGAGCCTGCGCCTCCTGCTCCTGTTCCTGCGGCAGCTCCGGCTGACTCCCTTCGCCCTCTACACCGGCGCCTTGGGCGTCGTGACGCTCCTCGTGTCCCGCGGCTGACGCGGACCCATGAAGCTGCTCCTGCTCCTCGTTCCTCTCGCTGCCGCGGGGCCCAGAGGCCTCGAGGCCTCGCCCGCGCACGCCGCCGCAGCTCTGGGATCGTCGCTCGGGCCTTGGTGCTCGGGGGGCCAAGACGATGCGCAGGCTCCCGAGGGCCAGGGCCCTGAGGCTCAGGACCCGGAGGCCCTGACCGTGGACGAGGTCCAAGCCGCGGCCAAGGTCCTGGGCCTGTCGTTCACCGACGAGGAGCTCGGACCCATGGTCACGCTCCTCGATCGGGAGCGGCGCTCGCTCGCGAGCCTGCGGATCCCGACGGAGAACGCGGTGCCGCCCGCCCTGGTCTTCCATCCCCTGGTCCCACCGCTGGTCAGTCGCGCCGAGCAGCCGCGCTCGGATGCGAAGCCGCGGGCGCTCGAGCCCCAGCCCGGGCCGGAGGGGCTCGCGTTCGCCGGCATCGAGCGGCTCGGGGCCCTGCTGCGCAGCGGCGAGCTCACCTGCGTGGAGCTCACGGAGTGGACGCTCGCGGAGCTGGACCGCGTGGATACGACCCTGCACTGCTCGATCACCCTCCTGCCCGAGCGCGCGCTCGCCCAGGCGAGGGCCCTCGACGAGGAGCTCGCGGCCGGGCGCGACCGGGGTCCCCTCCATGGCATCCCGTGGGGTGCCAAGGACCTCCTCGCCGTATCCGGGGCACCGACGACCTGGGGCGCGACGCCCTTCCGGGAGCAGGTCCTCGACCTCGATGCCACTGCGGTCACGCGGCTGGACGAGGCGGGGGCCGTGCTGGTGGCCAAGCTGACCCTTGGCGCACTCGCCATGGGGGACCGGTGGTACGGGGAGCGCACGCGCAACCCCTGGAACCCCGAGCGCGGCTCCAGCGGGAGCTCCGCCGGGTCGGCCTCGGCCGTCTCAGCGGGCGTGCTCCCCTTCGCCCTCGGGTCCGAGACCCTTGGATCGATCGTCTCGCCCTGCACTCGCTGCAGCGTGACGGGGCTCCGGCCCACCTTCGGGCGCGTCAGTCGGCACGGGGCCATGGCCCTCTCCTGGTCCATGGACAAGATCGGCCCCATCGCGCGCTCGGCGAGGGACGCCGGGCTCGTCCTCGCCGCGATCGCAGGTCCCGACGGCCTGGATCCGAGCGTCTCGGCGGAGCCCCTGGTGGACCCGCGGCTCCTTCCAGCGCGTGCGGTGCGGATCGGTGTGCCTGCCCGGGCCTTCCGCGAAGGCGGTCGCTGGGAGAGCGTGCTTGCGGAGCTGGAGGAGCAGGGGCACGAGCTGGTGGAGGTCGCACTCCCGGAGCTCCCGATCGAGGGCATCCTGATCTCGCTCATGGCCGAGGCCGCGGCGGCGTTCGACGAGCTCACGCGGTCGGGCATGGACGACAGCCTGGTCGAGCAGGGACGGCAGGCTTGGCCGAACCTCTTCCGCGCGGCTCGCTTCCTGCCCGCCGTGGAGTACGTCAACGCCCAGCGCCAGCGGACCCTTCTGTGCCGCGCCATGGACGACGTCTTCACTGACGTGGACCTGCTGGTGCACCCGCCCTATGCCTCCAATCTGCTGACCATCACCAACCTGACGGGGCATCCGACCGTCGTAGCTCCCATCGCAGCGCGGGAGGAGGGAGAGCAGCCGCCGACCGTCTGCTTCACCGGGCGCCTGTACGACGAGGGCCGCCTGCTCGAGGTGGTCGAGCGCTGGCAGCGTGCGACCGGCCACCACCTCGTCCAGCCGCCGGCTGGGCCGGGGGTCGCCCGATGACGGCACCGCTCGTCACCCGCCGGGCCAGCCTCGACGACCTCGAGGTGCTCCTCGGGTTCCAGCAGGCCATGGCCCTGGAGACCGAGGGGAAGCGGCTCGAGGACGATCTGGTCCGGGCGGGCCTGCGCGCGATCGTCGAGGACGCGGGACGCGGGACGTATCTGATCGCCGAGCGGGCGGGCCAGCCCCTCGGGTGCAC
>WTJQ01000125.1 GCA_011524785.1 Planctomycetota bacterium
TGCTCCAGGGTCAACGCCCCCTCGTTCCAGGAGCCGATCGTCCCCGCGGGATCCCGCAGGGCGAGCCCAGCCGGAGCCAGCTCGAGCCGCAGCTTCAGCAGGTCGTCCGGTTCGAGGCCCAGTGCCTCGCGCACGAACAGGAGCGGAGCCGCGCCCTCCTCGGGCAGGGCCGCGAGCAGGTCCATGCGTCCCGCGGCGTCCCGCTCGAGCTGGCCCGTGAGACCGGTGATGGCGAGCTCACCCCCGGATCCATCCAGAGACGTCCAAGCGAGATCGGCCTGCAGCAGGATCTGCCCCCGCGGTCCGAGCAGTCGAGCCGACGGCACCGTCCAGCCCCCGCCCGGGCTCAGACGGACCTCCGGCAGCTCGAGGGTCCCCGGCATGGCCTCGCTGAGCTCGCGGCTGATGGTGATGGCCAGCGGCCGCGCCAGGAGGGGCGGGCCCAGCCAGCGGAGCGCCAGGTAGGCACCGCCCAGGAGCCCGACCAGCGCCAGGGCACCGTTCACGAGGCAGCTGCCGCGGCGGGAGCGAGCCCCGCGGACGACTCCACGGGGACCGGCCTGATCGCGCGGAGCCGGGAGCATGCCTCTCGGTGGCAGGGCCATGGTCAGAGCCTAGCGGGGCGGGACGGGCCCTAGTTCCAGCTCGGGTCCGGAGGAAGGTGCTCCGCGGCCCCGGCCGCGGGACCGAGGGTTCGCAGGGCGCGACGCCAGGCCCCCTCGCGGGGCGGCGCCTCGAACACGAGCTCGGGGGTCCCGGCCGCCAGCAGCCACGAGCCCTCGGCGAGCTCGGCCTCGAGCTGGCCCGCGCCCCAGCCGGCATAGCCCACGACCACGCGCAGGTCCTGCTCGCCGAAGCGGTCCAGGACGAGTCCATCGATCAGCTCCTCGACCGCGCCGCCGAGGAACACGCCGGGAGCCAGCGTGATGGCGTCCTCCGCCAGCTCCGAGCGGCGGTGCAGGAACTGCAGCCGGTCCCGCCCCACCGGCCCGCCCTCGTGGACGGGCAGGACGAGCTGGTCCGCCAGGGGGTGATCGCTCAGGAGCTGGCCCAGCCCGATCGCGGTCGGCCGGTTCACGATCAGCCCGTAGGCCCCCGCCTCGTCGTGGTCGCACATGAGGACGACCGCGTGCATGAAGTTCGGGTCCAGCATGCTCGGCGCGGCCAGCAGCAGCGAGCCGGGCGGGAGCGGCTCGGACGGCGTCCCCTCGCTCACGACCGCGCCTCCTCTCGGAACCCGGCGCAGCGATGCACCGGCTGCGGGGGGTACTTCTTGAAGCGCAGGTCCGTGCGCGCGAGCCCGCACTGCAGGAACACCGAGCCGCGGTCGGACTCGATGCGCCGCACGTGGACGCAGCGCTGGCAGAGGCTCGTGGGGAAGGCCTGGGTCACGGGCTCAGCGCGGCTCGAGGGTGAAGACGCACTCGGTGTGCGGCGTGTGCGGGAAGAGGTCCACGGGACGCGCGGCGACCGTGCGCCAGCCGAGCTCCTCGAGGCGCAGCAGATCGCCCACCGCGTTGCGCGGGCTGCAGGAGACGTAGAGCACGCGGAGCGCTCCCAGCCCGGCCAGCGCCGGCGGCACGTCGGGGTGCAGCCCCGCCCGCGGGGGGTCGACGACCACCACGTCCGGGCGCGGCAGCTCTCCATGGGCTTGGGCCACGAGCACGTCGCGCACGTCCCCCACCTCGAAGCGGGCGTTCGTGACGCCATTGGCCGAGGCGTTGCGCCGCGCGTCGAGGACCGCGGGCTCGATGACCTCGAAGCCCAGCAGCTCGTGGGCGCTGCTGCCCGCCAGGCACAGCCCCAGCGTCCCCGCTCCGCAGTACAGGTCCAGCAGCCGCTCGCCCTCGCGCAGCCCCGCCTCCTCGGCGATCACCCCGACGAGCCGCTCGGCCTGCTCGGTGTTGGTCTGGAAGAAGCTCGTCGCGCTGATCTCGAAGGTGCGCCCCGCCAGCTCCTCGCGGATCACGCCCGACCCGTGGTGCACGCGCTCCTCCTCGTGGAGCGCCACCTTGGCCGCACGCGAGCTCACGCCCTGGACCACCGTCGTCACCTCGGGGTGCGCCTCCAGCAGCCCGGCCACCAGCGGCTCGATCCGCTCGGGTGCCAGCGCGTCCGTGACGAGGTCCACCAGGATCTCCCCGGTGCGGAAGCCCTTGCGGACCACCAGGTGCCGGAGCAGCCCGGCCGCGGCGTGCACGTCCCAGGGCTCCAGCCCCTGCTCGCGCGCCAGGCGCCGGATCGTATTGACGAGCGTCTCGGCCTCCGGGAACGCGATCCGGCAGGCGTAGACGTCGAGGACCTTGTCCCAGCGCCCCGGCACGTGCAGGCCGAGCGCGAAGGACGCGTCGACCCCCTCGGGCTCGCTCTCCTCCACCCACCTGCGCGAGGCGAAGGAGAAGTCCATCTTGTTCCGGTAGCGCCACGGATCGTCCATGCCCAGGACGGCGGCCACGGCCGGCTTCTCGGCCAGCCCGCTGCCGGCGAGCGCCTCCTCGATCCAGCGCCCCTTGGCCTCGAGCTGGGCGGGGTAGGCAACGGCCTGGAACGAGCACCCCCCGCAGGTCCCCGCATGGGGGCAGCGCGGGTCAGCCGCGTGGGCCCCGGCCTCCAGGCGCTCCAGGAGCTTCGCCTCCAGGCCGCGCCGTCCCCGGCGCAGCACGCGCGCCCGCACGCGGTCCCCGGGAGCGGCCCCCTTCAGGCGCAGGGTTCGTCCCCCGATCTCGGCCAGGGCATGGCCCCGCTCGCCCAGGCTCCGCACCACCACCTCGACCTCCTCGCCCTTGCGGGGGAGGCGCGGCGCGGGCGGCGTCGACGCGGCGGACGGCTTGGACGCGCCGGACGGCTGGGTGGGCTCGTTGGACTCCATGGGGAGCAGCGGGCCCAGCAGGATGGTGGCCCCCTCCCCCTCGCGTCCAGCCCTGCGCCGTGTCGAGGAGCCTGTTTCCAGTCCTGGGCCACTGCTACCCTCGACATCGGCGAGGCAGGGCGTGGGATGAGATCCCCACAGCCGCTCACCGCCAGAGGCGCAGATGAACACGGGCAGGGTCGAGCAGAGCCGCGGTGAAGGACACGCGCCGCGCGATCCGTGGATCCTGGGCCTCGCCCTCGCGCTGCTCGGGATCCAGCTGCTGACGCGCTCGCAGTTCCTGATCGAGGACGCCTTCATCGCCTTCCGCTACGCCCGCAACTGGGCCGAGCTCGGCGCCCCCATGTGGAACCCCGGCGAGGACCCGCCGATCGAGGGACACAGCACCGTGCTGTGGGTCGCGCTCCTGCGCTGGGCCTGGGCCTTCGGGTTCAGCCTGCCGGGCACCTCGCTCGTGCTGGGCGGCCTGTTCGGCGCGCTCACCGTGGCGCGCCTGCACCGCTTCCTCCTCGCGGACATCGGCCTGCGCCGCACCCCGGCGGCCCTGGGCGTGCTGGCCCTCGTCCTCCATCCGCCCTTCGTGATCTGGTGCAGCGGCGGCCTCGAGACGAGCCTGCAGGCGTTCTGCATGCTCACCGTGTTCGCCGAGCTGCTGCGCCGCGGCACGGGCCCCGACCTGCGCGCGGGCCTCGTCGCCGGACTCGCGGCCGGCGCCCTCGACCTGACGCGCCCCGAGGGCTTCGTGTGGGTCGTGGGCCTCGGGCTCGCGGCCTGGGTGGGCACGCGCCTGCGGCCGAGGGAGGCGCGCCCCTCGGGCGCGCGCTGGGGCGTGTTCCTCGTCGTCCACCTGCTCGCGCTCGGAGGGCTCCTGGCCTGGCGCCAGGCAGTCCACGGCGAGTGGCTCCCGAACACCGTGGCGGCGAAGGCCGGCCTCAGCGGCGACGTCCTCGCGCGGGGGCTCGCGTGCACGGCCAGCTGGGCGCTGCTCTCGCTGACGCCGCTCGCCCTCCTGCTCCTCGCCCCCTTCGGCCTGCGCGGCCCGCGCCGCGCGCCGCTGGCTGCCTGCC